>CALMDI010000094.1 GCA_937864975.1 uncultured Chloroflexota bacterium
GCTGTAGTTCATGCGACCGGTTGCCATCAACTGCTGCGCGACGCGCTGCACCAGATTGCTCGGAACGGCGAAGCCGATGCCGGAGCTGCTGCGGGTCTGGCTGACGATCTGCGAGTTGACGCCGATCACGCGCCCCTGAAGGTCGAGCAGCGGACCGCCGCTGTTGCCCGGATTGATCGCCGCGTCGGTCTGAATGACCGAGCCGATCTGGAAACCGTTCAAGCCTTCAATCGTGCGGTCAACCGCGCTGACAATCCCGGTGGTCATCGTCCAGCGCTGCCCAAAGGGGCTGCCAATCGCGATAGTCGTTTGTCCAATATAGAGCTCATCCGAGTTGGCAAACGTGACCGGATAAAGCTGCTCCTCCGGCAGTTGCACCTGAAGAACGGCGAGATCGGAGTCCGGGTCGAGACCGACGATTTGCGCGCGCGCGATGGTGCCGTCGAAGAAGTTGATCTCAATGCGGGTCGCGCCCATCACCACGTGATTGTTGGTCACGATATGCCCCTGCTCGTCGATCACAAAGCCCGAACCGCTGCCTTCCGCAAAGCCATCGGGCGAAAAATTCCCCGTGCCTTGCGCGCGGGCGACGACGTTAATCGACACCACCGAGGGGCTGATCCGATTATAAATATCGGCGTAAAGCTCCTCGACCGGCAGCACAGGCACATTCGCCACCGACTGCTGCTGAAGCTCAGGCGCAGACGACAGGGCGGGCAGGGACGCCTGGCTGGTAAAGACGGCGGTGCCCATCACGAAGCCGGTTACCACAAGGACAAACGCCAGCGAAAGCAGCAGGGCGCTGCGGGCGAACTTAGACGACATATACGACTCCTATGACTTAACATCTGCTGGCGCAGCGACCGATTTCGCTGCCGGAATTACCAGAGATTACAGTGTCATTTTAATGGGATGGGATGAGTGGAGCCTAAATAGGGCGTTAAGGCGGCGCTTATTTTGAAATAGTTTACAGAGTTTTTACAAAAGCAGACACAGCCACGAAGCGGCTTGTGCCACGTGCGATGACGCTGTCTGCACCGTGCCTATGCGCGGCGTTTGGCTAGATGCGCTGCGGGGGGAAGGTGTCCCGGTAGAGCTTGAGCGCCTCGACAATCGTCTGCTTGGCTTCGCTCGCGCCCACCCAGCCCTGGCTTTCGACCGGCTTGCCCTCAAGCTGCTTATAAACCTTGAAGAAATGCTCGACTTCCTGCGGGAAATGGCGCGAGAGGTCGGGGAGATCGTGATAGTCATCGAACTGCGGGTCGGTCGCGGGGACGGCGAGAACCTTGTCGTCATGCTCGCCCCGGTCGAGCATTTTTAACATCCCTATCGGGCGCACTTCGATGACGCAGCCGGGAAACGTCGGCTCGGTCATCATGACGAGAATATCGAGCGGGTCGCCGTCGCCGTAAAACGACTGTGGGATAAAGCCATAATCGCCGGGGTAGTGAAGCGGGCTGTAGAGCACGCGGTCGAGCTTGATAACGCCCGCGGTCTTGCTGTACTCGTACTTGTTGCGGCTGCCTTTCGGCACCTCAACCACGGCGTAGATCACGTCGGGTGGGTTGGGACCGGGCTGAAGATTGTGCCAGAGATGCAGCGCCATGCGAAATTCCATCCGCTAAAACGTCCGACGTCTAATACGCTAAGTATAGTGAGAGACCGAGCAAACACCAAGGACGGCAAGAGCGGGCTGTCATTAGTAGGGGCGGAAACACGGGTCCGCCCGGTTGGATTTCAGATACGGGCGCACACGCAAGTGCGCCCCTACGAACTCCACCGATCTATTTGGAGACTTCCCTGAGCACATGGGTACGGCGGGCGAGGGCACTTGCGGGTTCAGATAGCTGCCAGCTTACGCCGCTTCGCAAAACATTCGCTAAATTTTAATGGAATTTTTTCGCAATCTCCGTTTTAATGCTGTAAGATAGAGTGAAATCTGGCTTGTCATGGAGGAATGCCAATGCAGAACTTCAAGCTCGACGGTCGCACGATTGGAATCATCATTCTGGTGATCATCGCGGCGGTCGTCCTCTTACCCCGACTGCTCGGTGGCAATAACGATAATACGTCGAACGCGCCGCTGGACAATCAAGGGCAGCCAACGGCGAACCCGCGCGACACGACAGTGGTTGACGACGGCATCGAGCTGGGGCGCGTCGTCATGGCGACCAACGTCGACCGTGACGGCTGCCCGACGAGCACGACGTCGACGTTCCCCGCCGAAACCGACGTGGTGTACGTAGTTGCCGAAGACAGTGACGTGACCGAAGGCACCGAAGTCTTCGTGCGCTGGTACCGCGAGGGACAGGTGTACGAAGACGCCGACGCGATTGTCGCGGATCAGGATTACGAGAACACCTGTATTGCCTTCACGCTAGAACGTGACGAAATCAGCACGCTCGAAAGCGGTAGCTACGAAGCTGAATTCATCATCAATGGTAATCCTGCCGACACCATCGCCTTCGAGATTCGATAAGGAGTAACGCGCATGTTTGACATGGACCTGGGCACACTCTGCCTGCTGGGAATTTTCCTGATCGTCGGCGTCATGCTGTTCAGCCGCATGTTCGGCGGGCGGGGCGGCGGTTACGGTCAGACCGGCGGCACCGATTTCAGCGAGCGGGGCAACATTCGCCCGACCGTGGACAGTCCCGACGTGGACAGTCAGGGCGCGTTCGGGCGCGACCCCGGCGCAAGCTCGTCGCGCAATCTGCGACCCCGTTCCGGCGGGATTCCGAATCTCTTTGGGGGCAGCCGCCGCACGGGTGGCGGGCGTGTGGATAACCCCGGCGTCAAGAGCCGCGGCAGCTTCGGGCGGTCAAAGAAGTAAGGCAGCGCTTCAACAACGAAGGGCGGTCGCGACGGCGTGACCGCCTTTTTTGATTTCTATTGATGACGCCGAATATGCTGCCTATTCAGTGGATGAGGAACGGGGCGGCGTTGAGCGTTAAGTAAATCCGCACAACGGGCGACCGAGCCGGTCGCCCCTACCGCGCATAGTCCGTATTTTCACCGCAGCCTGTTTTTATTTTGTTCTTACGTCCGCGCGGTAAACTTAACGATGATTTAGACCGACGTGATGAAGGAGAACGCAGCCCATGGCGGTAGCCGAACAACACGCCTTTAAGGCGGAAATTCAGCAGTTGCTCAATATTCTGGTTCATTCGCTCTATACCGACCGTGAAATCTTCTTGCGCGAGCTGATCTCGAACGCTTCCGACGCGCTCAGCCGCCTTCAGTTCGAGCAGTTGACCAACGCCGACGTTCTGAACCCCGACTTGCCGCTCGAAATCCGCGTCGTGCCGGACGAGGACGCCGGGACGCTCACCATCTCCGATACGGGCATCGGCATGACCCACGATGAGATGGCGACGAACCTGGGCGTCATCGCTCACAGCGGCGCGAAGGCGTTTGTCAAGGCGATGAAGGAACGCAAGGACGGCAACGCGCAAGACCTGATCGGTCAGTTTGGCGTCGGTTTCTATTCCGCGTTTATGGCGTCGGACAAAATCCGCGTCGTTTCGCGCTCCTACCGCCCCGACGAGCAAGCCTACGCCTGGGAATCGACGGGCAGCGAGACGTACACGATTGAGCCTGCCGAGCGCGCGCAGCGTGGCACCGACGTCATCCTGTATCTGAAGGACGACGCGAAAGACATTTTGCAGCCGTGGCGGCTCAAGGAGATCATTCGCCGTCACTCCGATTACGTCGCCTTCCCGATTTACGTTGGCGACGAAACGGCGGCGACCAACAAGCAGACGGCGATCTGGCGGCAGGATCCCAAAGAAGTAACCAAGTCGCAGTACGACGACTTTTATAAAATGCTGACGCTCGACTTTCAAGAGCCGCTGCACACCATCCACATGCGCGCGGACGTGCCGCTTCAGTTCTACGCGCTGCTCTATGTCCCGGCGACCGCCGAGCGCAATATGCTCAGCCCGCGCCGCGAGCCGGGTTTGAAACTCTACGCCCGCAAGGTGCTGATCGAGGAATACACGACCGACCTGCTGCCTGAATACTTGCAGTTCATTCAGGGCGTGGTGGACAGCGAAGACCTGCCGCTCAGCGTCAGCCGCGAGAGTATTCAGGCGACGCGGGTAGTCGCCAACCTGAAAAAGACGCTGACGAACAAGGTGCTGGCAGACCTGAAGCGACTGACGAAGAAAGACCGCGAAACCTACCTCGACATCTTCGAGCAGTTCGCGCGCTTCCTCAAGCAGGGGTTGGCGATGGCGCCCTCCGACCGCGAGGAGCTGGAGCCGCTGATGTTCTTCACCAGCACGCGCAGCGAAGGCGACTGGGTGACGCTCGAAGAGTACGTCGAGCGCATGGTGACGGGACAGGAGGACATCTATTACGTGCTGGGCGACGAGCTTTCGACCGCCTCACGCAGCCCGCACCTGGAGCCGTTCCGCCGCCGCGGGGTCGAAGTCCTGCTGCTGACCGATCCGGTCGATCCGATCATGCTGATGGGGCTGACGGAGTACAAGGGACACGCGCTGCGTAACGTGGACGAAGCGGATATCGACCTGAGCGGTATTGGCGAGGAAACGGCGGAGACCGACGCCGCCGAGCCGCTTGCCGAGGACACGTTCAGCCGTCTCCGCCAGCGCTTTGAGGACGTGCTGGGCGAGCGCGTGCAAGCCGTCCGCGAGAGCAAAAGTCAGATCGGCAGCCCGGCGCGGCTGGTCAGCGACGAGCGCAGTCCGGGACGCCACATGTACCGCATCAATCGCCTGCTGGAACGCGACTACGAGCTTCCGGTGAAAACGCTGGAATTGAATCCGCGCCACCCGCTGCTGCACAACCTGAGCGGAATGCTGGACAGCGCGCCACCCCCGATGATTGATCTGGTGATTGAGCAGGTGTTCGAGACAGCATTGCTGCAAGAGGGGCTGCATCCCAACCCGGCGTCGATGGCGTCGCGCCTGCATCTACTGATGCAAGCCGCCACCGGCACGCCGCTCGACCAGCTTGCCACGCAATCAGAGGAAACGTCGAGCGCGCCCGATATGACGGACGAGTCGGCAGAAGCGGAACCGGACGAGGACGAGTCAGAGGGCGACAGCGAATAATCGCCACTCAAGAAAACGGGGGACAGCGCGAGCCGTCCCCCGTCGTTTTTATTCTTCTTCCGCCATCTCGCCGATGATTTCGAGCGCCAGGTCGTCCAGCGTCATCGTCTCGGCGCGCGCCCTGGCGTCTTCAAGCACGCGGGGGCACTCGGTCGTTTCAAGGTCATCGTAAAGACATTCCGCAAGCTGGCGCGCTTCGCGGTTCATGGGATAGCACAACACCAGCGCCAGAATGTCGGCGGCACGGCTCGTTTCGTCCCGCTCGATCAGTTCTTCGGCAATGGATACCAGCGCGTTGATCGCGGCTGGAACCGCTCCCAATTCAATCGCTGTCTTCAGGGCGTCGCGGTGATGTTTCATAAGCTTTTTCCGGTGGCGGCTGCAAAACTGCACAAACTATACCGTGCTGATTGAAACCCCGCCAGAGGTTTTTTGCGACGAAGAGGGTAGGAGAATGGTGGGGTTGAAAAGCGGATTCAATGACAAAGGGATAGCGCGCGCTATCCCTTTGCCGGGTGGAACTGGATCAAACTAGAGCGTATTGACGATGTTCGAGAAAATGTTGCCGATGGCGGGTCCGAGCAGCGCCAGAATGACGATGACGACGACCGCGACCAGCACGAGGATCAGAGCGTACTCGACGAGACCCTGACCTTCCTCACGTGGCATGTACAGCATGAGAACCTCCAGATAATGATGAATGATCGATCGCCATAATGCGACCACTAATGAATACTAGCATAGGTTCCCCTCGGAACAAGCTTAAGAAAATTAAGATTTCGAGACATCTCACCGAGTTCTCATGGCAAATCTTACGAAATCGAGATGTTTTAAGGATTTGCGCGGAACAGCCAGTCGAATACGCCGAGGAAGCGCAAGCCGACGAGGATGAGAAAGATGCCGTAGAGCCGCTTGACCGTCGCCGACGGCAGCGCGATAGCGATCTTCGCGCCGACGAACGCGCCCGCGATCAACCCAACGGCGACCAGCGCCGCCACGCCGAAGTCGAGCAGTCCCGCCTGGTAATAGGTGATGACCGCTCCGGCGCTCACGGGCAGCAGCAGGGCGGCGAGCGACGTGGCGACCGCTACTTTCTGGTCGAACTTCAGCAGGGCGACGAGCGCGGGCACGATCACGACGCCGCCACCGATGCCGAACATCCCCGAAAGCACGCCCGCGCCCAATCCAACGGCGAGCAAAATCCATGGCGAGGCATTCATTTCCGCCAGCGCAACCGCCGCGGGATCTTTTTTACCGAGCAGCCCGGCGCGATAGGCGGCATAGAATTTGCGTGGCTCGGCAAAGCGCCAGCCGATCCACACGAGAAAGATACCGTAAAGCTGCTGGAGGGTTTGCGTCGGCAGGCTGAGCGCGATGTTGGCGCCTGCGACCGCGCCACCGATCAAGCCGAGCGCGACCGGCGCGGCAACTCGCCAGCGCAGAATCCCGGCGCGGTTGTAGGCGACCACGGCGAAAATGCTGACGGGCATCAGCAGCGCCGCCAGCGATGTGCCGGTCGCGGCTTTCAATTCAAAGCCGAGCAGAAGGCTCAGCGCTGGCACGATAATCACGCCGCCGCCGATGCCGAACATGCCAGACGCCACGCCGGCAACCAGCCCGACACAGATCAATGCCACGACGGGCATACGATTGCTCCCGCAGAGAATTCACGCAAGCGAGGGTTGACTTTCCAATCCTTGCACCCTGCCATTATAATGCGGCGCATGACACAAGCCACGATCCCCGAATACCACTTTCTTTACGTCGCGCCGTCGCTCGGCGCGGAATGGCTGTTCGACGCGGGGCGCGTTTACTGGGAGCGCTTTCGCCCGACCGTGCTGAGCAGTCTGGACTTCCTGCGCTTCGTCCCGGCGGATATGTCGGTGGCGGTCACAGTGATCGCCCGGCGTGATACGGTCGCGCAGATCGGCGTGGCGCTGGCGCAGGTCGCGCCTCAGGCGCGCTTTGATCCGGTCGCCAACGACCTGTTCGAGGAGATGGAACGGGCATTGGAGGAGCGGGCGGCGCTGAACCAGCCGCTCGGCGCGACGGCGGCAGGGCAGTTGATTAACCCGACGCCCGGCT
>CALMDI010000095.1 GCA_937864975.1 uncultured Chloroflexota bacterium
GGGAGGACGCGCCGGTGCCGAAGGTCATCGACTTCGGCATCGCCAAGGCGGTCGGCGGCACGCTCACCGACACCACGCTCATCACCACCCACGGCATGGTGATGGGCACGCCGGCGTACATGAGCCCCGAGGCGGCGATGGGGGCGCGCGACCAGCGGCGAGAGGCTGGACAGGTCGATGGTGATGCGACTGCGATACGATGCATCCGGATCGGCGCACACCGGCGCACGATAGCCTCTGCCGCGCTTCATCATGTGGGCGCGGGGCAGGGCAACCTCTTGCAAACGGTCCCAGTAGCGGCGCGGGAGGATGTGGGGAAAGACGTCAATCTGCATCGGCATGGTGCTGCCACGGTATCACGGTCCACCGCTCGTCAAGCCCGTCCCCCCGAAAAAGCCGGTTGCATACACGAATCCCGTCAGACCGCCGAAACCCGCGCAGCCGAAAAAGCCGGTCGAAAATCAGGAACTGTGGATGGCGCTGTACGAGCAGAGCCAGAAACACACCATCACCTGGGTATGGGTTAAGGGACACGCGACCGACGCGATGAATAACCGCGTCGATCAGCTCGCGAACGAAGCCCGCAAGAAACGGCTCTAGCGTCAGCCTCTTTTTGTTCGTTAGACTAGACTTGTCAAGGGATGGTTTCGAGGGCGCTTTGCCGAGCGCGCTCATGATCCTGACATCTATCGAACCCGCGATGCCTGCGCGTCGCTCGTCTGGAGACTGCCCACGATGCCCACCTTCGCAAACCGTGTGTCCGGCTTTGGCACGACCATATTCACCGAGATCAACGAACTGGCGGCGCAGCACAATGCCGTCAATCTCGGTCAGGGCAGACCGGATTTCGACGGACCGCCGGAAGTGATCGACGCGCTGATGCGCGCCGCGCAGGAAGGCGCGCGCGTAAACCAGTACCCGCCGGGCGCGGGGTCGATCCATCTTCGCAATGCAATCGCCCTGCACGCCGGGCGCTTTTACAACCTCGACGTCGACCCGGCGCGCGGCGTGCTCGTGACCCCTGGCGCGACGGAAGCCGTGTTCGCGTCCCTGCTCGGCTTGGTCGACCCCGGCGATGAAGTCATCGTGATTGAGCCGTATTTCGACAGTTACGTGCCGGGAATCACCATGATCGGCGCGGTGCCGGTTTATGTGCCGCTGCACCCGCCCAACTGGACGTTTGACGAGCAGGAGCTTCGCGCCGCCTTCAGCCCGAAGACACGCGCCATTATCGTCAATTCACCACAGAACCCGACCGGGCGCGTCTTTACGTGGGACGAGCAAAAACGCATCGCCGATTTGTGCGTCGAGCATGACGTGGTTTGCATCTCCGACGAAGTTTATGAGCACCTTGTGTTCGACAACGCGCGCCACATTCCGATGGCGGCGATGCCCGACATGTTCGAGCGCACGGTCACCGTGAGCAGCCTCGGAAAAACGTTCAGCGTCACCGGCTGGAAAATCGGCTGGGTCTATGGCGCGCCGGAACTGATTACGGGCGTCGGACGCGCGCACCAGTTTGTCGCCTTCGCCGCCAACCACCCGGGGCAGGAAGCCGCTGTTCATGCGCTCGGTCTTCCCGGTACCTACTTCGAGGACTTTCAGGCGATGTACACCGCCAAGCGCGATCTGATGATGCAGGCGCTCAGCCTCGGCGGTCTAAAAAGCGCGAAGCCGGAAGGCACGTATTTCGTCATGGCGGATTTCTCGGACGTGTTCGACGGCGACAGCGTTCAGTTCGCGCGCTACCTCACGACCGACATCGGCGTCGCCTGCATTCCCCCCGGCTTTTTCTACTGCCCCGAACACGCGCACCTCGCGCGTACCCAGGCACGCTTCGCCTTCTGCAAAAGCGATGACACGCTGCGCGAAGCGGGCGAGCGGCTGGCAAAACTGCTTCGCTAGCTCTCTGGTACACACCACCCACACGATCTGACCCAGGTTGCTGATACGAATTGTTAGAGAGTTGAGATAGTCGTAATCTTAAAGGGTTCTTTAAGCCAGTGGGTGGTAGGATGAGGCTGGACAGCGATGTAGAGGGTTTCGCCAGCAATGAGTCAGGACATCCCCAACGCCGATCTGCTTGCCTACTGGCTGCAACTGCCGCCTGAGGATGTCATGATTGAATTCCGGTCGGACGTACTGGGGTTCCTCAACATTGTCCGACTCTGCGCTGAACTGCTCTCGCAGGAAGCGAACGCCCGCGCGCATGGTCAGGAAGTAGAACCTGTGACCAGCGCCGCCCTCCACAACGTCATGTCGGCGTTCGTGGACAAAACCAACGAACTCGAAGACGAACTGGACGTGATTGCCGAGTACATCTACACCCGGCGCACCGACCGGCTATCGACCCGTCAATAAATCCCCCGATACCTCATTCCCGATTGGCAAATACCGATTCAGAACGTTATAACTCCCGCAAGCGTGCGGCTGGTGTGGAGGGGTAGACGGATGCGAGTGGCGCTGTTAGTCGTGGCGGCGGTTGTGCTGCTGTCTGGCTGCAATCTCAGCGGCGATGAACCAAATGCCCCGGTCGAGTCGCCCACGCCGCTCGATGGTACTGCCCAATATCCTGCTGAAGACGCGCCCACGGGTTTGCCCGGTATCACCGCCACGGTTCGCCCAACGACCCCTGCCATCCTGCCGACACGGACACCCGTGGGCTACATTGCTCCGGCGAACCCCACGCCCGTGTCGCTGATCGTTCCCACGTCCCCCGGCGGCGAAAGCGCCTCGATTGGCAGCCCGCCCGGAGGCAGCAGCGTGACGGTCGGCACGCTGGAAGTGAACGGCATCGCATCAGGCTTGGCGCGCAACGAGTTCACCCTCGTCTTGCTCGACAGCAACAGCCAGGTTCTCAACAGCCAGTTGATTAGCCTGCAAAACCCGAACAACGTGCGCGATGTGCCGTGGTCTGCCGCGATGACGACCGGCAATACAACCGGACCCGCGGAAATTCGGGTGGTCGCGCGCGCCGCCGATGGCAGCGACCTCGTCCTCGCGCGCGTCCCGAT
>CALMDI010000096.1 GCA_937864975.1 uncultured Chloroflexota bacterium
AGCCCCTCGAGCGACCCGTCCTCGGCCCAGGCGGTCTCGACGAGCCCCTCCCCCACGCGCCCGACGCCCTGGTGGTGGCTCGAGGCGACCCCGTCGTGCCGTGCGCCGATGATCCCGGCGAGCCTCGTGCCATCCTTCACCTCGACCGGGTGCTCGGAGAACGCGCCGAGCGTCTCGCGGTGGCCCTCGTGCCCGACCGTCTCCGGGAGGTGCTGGACGAGGTCCCCGCCGCGCGCGACGTTCAGGAGCTGGAAACCGCGGCAGATCGCGAGCGTGGGGATGTCGCGCTCGAGCGCCCGCGTGAGCAGCGCGAGCTCGCCGCTGTCGCGGTGCGCCTGCGCGGGATCGGTCGCTGTGTGACGCTCGGCGCCGTACGTCGCGGGATCGATGTCGATGCCACCCGAGAAGACGACGCCGTGCAGCACGTCGAGCGCCAGATCGGAAAATTGCAGGAGCGCCAGCCAGCGCATAACTTCCCGCCGCTTGAGCGCGCCCGCCGCCTTGCGGAACGACTCGACAATGCCGAGCGGCGCTTCGTCGTCCTCATCGCCATCCGACACAGGCGGCTTGAACGAGTATCGCCACGCGATTGCCAGCAGGACGAAGCCCATCACTGCCATCGCCCCATAGAGGGCGCGCCAGCCCTGCCCGACCGAAAGCGCCGCGCTGAGCGCCAGCGGACCCGCGACGACGCCAAGCGACCCGGCAAGCGTCCAGCGCGCCATGTTTTGCTCGCGCCGCGCTGGATCGGTATCGACCAGCGCCGCCTGCGAGATGCCAACAAACGCGCCGGACGCGGGTGAGAACAGCGTAAACGCCAGCATCAGCACGCCGAAGCCGGGGCTGATGGCAGTGAGAAGGAGTGACACGACGAACACAATGCCGCCGCCAAGCACAAGCGCGCGCCGTTTGCCGGTATCCGCGAGGACACCGAAGCCGATTTCGATGAAATTGGCGAGAAAGTTGGGGAGACTGAGCAGCAGACCGACCTGCTCGTAGCTTAAATCCAGTTCCGTACGAATCAGCGGCAGCGCGGACTCGCGGACACCGTAGATAAACTCGTCCAGGAACTCAATCAGGAGCAGGGAAACAATAAAGAGCGCCGGGCGGCGCAAGACGCGACGGAGTCGAGCCGGTCAGTAGAACATGACGCACCCCCAAAGGGTTAAACGTGCCCTGTGCTGAGCTAATAATCTCAGTGGCAACGGGTATTTGCAGTGTGCAGGGGATACTTTAGCGAGGTTTGCGGGGCGCTGTCAAGCAGGGGAACCGGGCGGGACTGTCTAAAAAGTGGGTAGTGTTCGTAGGGGCGGACACGTGGCTCCGCCCCTACAATTTCATGTCCCCTCGATTGCTCACGTCGATGTGCCGCTTATTCCGCGCTGACGGGCGCGATTTCAACTTGCACGCCGACGACCTGGGTGTCCACCGTGACGTCGGGAACCGGATTGCCATCGGCATCGACCGGAATCGGGCGCGCGAAATCCTCGAACAGGGCGCGCTGCCCGCTCAGATCGACCGGCACCTGCGCCGCTGCCACCTGCTCCACCTGGCTCGCGGGACCGGTCACCGTGACCTGATTAACGTCAAACGTGGGTTCCCCGACCACGACAAAGCCCTGAGGCGGGTCGTTGGTGAACGCGGCGCGCACCTCCACCAGCTTCGACGCCACCTCTTCAAGCTGCACCGTGATCTGGCGCGGCGAGACGTCGACAATATTGGCAGCGCGCGCGCTTTCCGACTTCAACTCGACCGTGTGCTCGCCCGGACCCAAGCCGCTCAGGTCTGCCCAGATGATAATGTCGTCCGCGACCAAAAGCTCCCGCACCGACTGCTGCGCGCGAAGCTGCACCCGCGCCGTGCGGGTGAAATCTTCCTCGTTGATGATGACCAATCCGGGGTCGGGGGCGACGCGAATGGGAATCGGTTCGAGCAGCCGCCATTCCTGCACCGGGTTCAACTGGGCAGTGGCGATCATCCAGACCAAGATCGCCAGGGCGAGCGACCCCATGAACCAGAAGACGTTTTCGGTGACAATTCGCCGAAGCCTGGGACGTGTCTGCATCAGACGCTTTTCTGCGTGCCGCGCACACGGCTGACCAGGGCTTCAGTTTGCTCGCGGATACGCTCCCAGAGCGAGCTTGTGGGGCGGACTTCCGCGCCGTAAAAGGCGTTGAGGATGGTTTTCAGGCGCTTGGCGTCGAGGCGCATAATCATGCGCCCGCCGTTGGCAATCGAGATGCGTCCGGTCTCTTCCGAAACGACCACGCAGATGGCATCGCTCACTTCGCTCAAGCCCAGCGCCGCGCGATGCCGCGTGCCCAGCTTCGGATTGGGCAGATTGCGGCTTGAGGACAGCGGCAGGACGGACGCCGCCGACGCGATTTTCCCGTTGCGGTCGATGATCGCCGCGCCATCGTGAAGCTCGGTTTTGGGCCAGAAGATGGTCAACAAAAGCTGCGGGCTGACGTCGCTGTTCAACGGAATCCCGGTGCGAATGTACTCATCCAAGCCGCTGTTGCGCTCCAGCACGATCAACGCGCCGTGGCGCCGGTCGGAAAGCCGCTCCGCCGCCTGAACCACGTCGTCGATGATCTTCACCCGCAGGTTTTCCGGCGCCGCGCGGTTAATCAGCAGCCCGGCGCGACCGAGCCGTTCGAGCGCGCGACGAAGCTCCGGCTGAAAAATGACCGGGATAGCAATCGCAAACACGGTGATCAACTGCCCCAGCAGCCAGCGCAGCGCCAGAAGCTGGAACACGTTGGAAATGACAATGGCAAACGCCAGCACCAGCACCAAGCCGCGCAGGAGCGCGACGGCTTGCGTCCCACGGATGAAAAAACTCACGCCGAAGAACAGTAACGCGACAAGCAGAATGTCGAGGATGGCGAGGGGCGTTACGCTCTCTAGAACCCAGACCAGTTCCACAGTTAGACCTGTATTCTCGGTACCGCCGCCGAGTCCCCGGACGGGTTAGCCGCCCAGTTGGGAGAGTAACCGCCTGTACTCGTCGATGCCCTCAGGATTGAGCGCAATGATCTGGCGGATTGTATTTGCCGCTTCCCGGTGCAGCCCGGCTTCCAGTTGCAGCTCGCCGAGCGCGTCAAACTGAACGATGGCGTCTTTGGTGCGTCCCAGTTGTTTGTAGATGGCGGCGAGGCGGGAGCGCAAGCCGGTGTCGCTGCCGTAGAGTGTAACCAATTCCTCCAGCAGTTGGGTAATCTTATTGACCTGCCGGGTGCGGGCATAGAGACCGAGCAGTTGGTCGAGCCGACGCAGCCCTTCGATGCCGTTCCCCTGCCGGTAATTCAGGTCGACCAGCATCCGGTGCGCGCGTTCGTCGTCTGGCATGAGCGCGATGATGTCTTCGTAGGCTTTCTGAGCGCGGCGCGTGTCGAGCCGCATCTGGTCGATATCCGCCATGCGATGCTTAATTCGCACGATCTTGACCGGCGAAGTGGCAACTTTCTGTGCCAGCCGTTCCGCGCGGCTGAAGGTGTCGCGCGACAGGTCGAAATTGCCGAGCTGGTTATAGGTGTCGGCAAGGTCGATGTACTGGTCGATGACTTCGTCCCAGCGCTGCTCCGCTTCCAGAAGCTCGATCAGGCTCTGACGCACCGAAATGTCCAGCGGCGCCATTTCCAGCACTTCGCTGAGGATGGCGGCGGCGCGGTCGTTCTCGCCGCGCACCAGATAGGTCTTGGCGACCGTGTTGTATTTCGTGATCGCGTTGCGGACGCGCCCCTCGCGCATCATGATTTCCGCCATGCGGACGTGAACCGGCAGATAATGGGGCGAAAACTCAATTGCCCGATGCGCCTCGTCCATCGCCAGCGTCAGCAGCCCCTGCCGGATGCAGCGGTCGATCATGCCGACCGCGTCGGTCAGTTCGTCGCCGCGGGTCGCCACCAGAATATCCACCACGCCCTGCTCGCCCTGATCGCGCATCGTCTCGTCCAACTGGCGGCGCGTCTCGGTCAAACGCTGCTTCCAGTCGGCGCCCTGAAGCATCTTCAGGAAGCGGCGGTTAATGGCTTCGAGCGCTTCCTCCGAGCGCCCGTCCAGCGACACCAGCAGGCGGTCGTAGAGCGAGCGCAGCTCCTGTTCTTCCGCGGGCGTCGCCGCCAGCGACATATCCACCGCCTGAATGGCGTGGATCAGGAAGCGCGCTGCTTTCATATGCTGATTCAGCTTGAAGTTCGCCATGCCGAGCGCGTGATAGGCGCCGGGTTCCAGACGCGGCTCCTGAATCGAATCCATCAGGTAGCGCGTCGCTTCCTCAGGGTGATTTTCCAGCAGCAGCAGCGCGCCCAGGTTCAGGCGCAGCGAGGGGTGGCGCATTCGCTGTGCCGCCTTGCGATAAGCTTCGATGGCGTCCCCGTGAATTCCCTGCCGCTGATACTCCATCCCCTGAAGCGCGTTCGCGCCGTCGGCGTCGAGGCTGTTCTCTTCCATGAGATAGGTGGCAAGGATGCCGAGCGCGTCGCTCATCGCCTCACCCATCGGTCCGAGCGGGTCGGCTTCGCCCACCTGTCGCGTGGCGCTCACGCGCGTATCCTCGTCGAAGCCGTCCGTGCGGCGCGCGCCGTTACTCCGTGTCTCCTCTTTCGGGAGGACAACCTCGCGCCCCGATTCGAGCGCGCGGATCGTGTTCAGGACCATCGGGTTGGTCTTTTCAAGCCGCAGCGCGCGCTGCGCCGCCTTCATCGCCTTTTCGGTGTCCCCGAAGCGCTGAAAGCTGGACGCCAGAATCAGGTATTCGCGTACCGCGCCCTTCGAGTCGCCAATGCGCTCGCGCACCTGCGCCAGCTTGCCATGCACGGCGATCAAGCCGGGGGTGAGCCGCGTGGCGCATTCCCAGTTGTCAATCGCCTTGTCGAGGTCGCGCTGGGCGAAGTAAATTTCCGCGACGTTGACGTACTGCTGCGCCGCCTCGCGCAGGCGACCGAGCCGTTCCAGCACGTCGGCGCTTTTCTCCAGCGGGATCGGGTCGTCGGGTCCCAACTGGTGAGCGCGCGTATAGATTTTGAGCGCGTCGTCCAGCCGCCCGACTTCCAGCAGCGCCAGCCCCAGATGAATGTGCGACTCCGGGTCGTCGGGGTATTCCTGCACCGCCCGCCCGTAGGACTGCACCGCCATTCCCCATTCCTGATCCCACGCGGCATTGTGCCCGGCGTTCATTGCCTGATCGTATGCGTCGCGATTTCCCGGCATTGGCTTACCCTGTATTTCAGTTTGTCATATCAGTAATTTTACAAGCACTGCCTTCTGTGCATGCATACGATTTTCCGCCTGATCGAAAATCACCGACTGCGCGCTGTCTGCGACCTCGTCGGTGATCTCCTGTCCGCGGTGCGCGGGCAGGCAGTGCATGACGATGGCATTGGGCTTCGCCTCGCGCACCAGCGCCGCGTTGACCTGATAGGGCTGCATGACTTTTACCCGCTGCTCCGCTTCTTTTTCCCAGCCCATGCTGATCCACGTATCGGTGTAAATCACGTCCGCGCCTTCAACCGCCGCGCGCGGGTCATGGAAGGTGCGAATGGTCGCGCCCGTCCCGGCGGCAATCTCGCCCGCCTCGGACAGCGTATCTTCGTCAAGCTCGTAACCGGGCGGCGCAGCGATGCGGAAGCTCATGCCGAAGTGAGTCGCCGCCTGAAGCAGCGAGGTCGCCACGTTGTTGCCATCGCCCACGTAGGCAATCTCGACGCCCTCGGTTCGACCGAAATGCTCGTGAATGGTCAGAATATCCGCCAGCGCCTGACACGGGTGATCGGTGTCGCTTAAACCATTGATGATCGGGATGTCGCTCCAGCGCGCCATCTCGACCAGGTGCGCGTGATCGAAGACGCGCGCCATGACGACGTGAACGTAACGGGACATGACGCGGGCGATATCGGCGATGCTCTCGCGCTTGCCGAAGCCGATCTCGTCGGGTCCGAGCGTGAGCGACGTGCCGCCCAGGTGCGTCATCCCCACCTCGAACGAAACGCGCGTTCGCAGCGAGGGCTTCTGAAAGATGAGTCCAAGCACCTTGTTTTGCAGGACAGGCTGGTTGCCGCCGCGCTGCCACTCCTGCTTCAGGCGGGTGGCAAGGCTTAGCAGGTCACGAAGCTCGGCGGTTGACCAGTCGGCGAGATCGATGAAATGTCGCATTGAGATCACTTTACGTGTGAGCAGGACAGAAACAAACAACGTTCCCGCCAGTATAGCATGAGGGAAAGGATGGGGAAATTGAGAGGGGTCTCATCAAGCCATTGGCGAAATCGACGAGAGCCTCTAAACTGTTATGATGAAATATTCTATGGCAAAGGAGTTTATATGAACAGCGAAAATGTGCGGTGGGTCTTGCGCGCGGACGGCGCGTTTAATTTCATCGCCGGTCTTATTCTTATCAGTTATGTGCCCGCGCTCTACCAGTTGATCGGCTGGCCCACCGACTCGAATACTCCTGTGTATCCGCAGGTGTTGGGCGCGGCGACGGTTGGGCTGGCGCTGGTGGTCTGGTGGGCGGCAAACCACCCCGAACAGTCGCGCGACAGCATTTTCGCCAGCGTGATTACCAAAACACTCGTCGGCATCATCATCCTGTATCACATTTTCGTGAACGGCGTGACGACTCCGAATATCGCGATTTTGCTGGTGGCGGTCGTCTTGCAGGTGTTGTTTGTGATTGGCGAAGGGTCGTACGTGCTGCTGTCGCAGCGAAATGCGTGATTATGTCGGCATTAGATTAGGGTGGTTGTCGAAATGTTTTCGTAGAGGCGCACGGCTGTGCGCCTCTACAGCCATCCGATGCTAGTTGATCGAATCCGAAAGCTTCGAGCGGTAACGCACAATGAGACGCGATCTACGACCCGACCGGCTGCATGTCGCACCAGTCGGTGCCGTACTGGGCATTGGCGCGCAGTGGCGCGTCCAGCTCGATAACGTGCTCCATCGTGCCGACGACAAGCTCGGCGGTCTTTTCGAGCTCGCGCTCCGGCACTTCGAGCACCAATTCGTCGTGCACCTGCAAGATCATGCGGGCGCTTAGCTTGCGCTGGTCAAGCCCGCGATAGAGCGTAATCATCGCCTGCTTGATGATGTCCGCCGCCGTACCTTGAATCGGCATGTTGATCGCTTCGCGCTCCGCCTGCTGGATCAGGTTGAAATTGCCAGCGCCGCTTTTCAGGATGGGGAAGCGCCGCTTACGCCCGAACAGCGTTTCGACGTAACCCAGGTCGCGCGCTTTCTGTTTGGTCGCTTCCAGGTAGCGCTCGACGTTGGGCAGGCGGCTGAAGTAGGTGTCGATGAACGCGCGCGATTCCGCCAGCGTCAGGTTGCTGTCGCGCGCCAGCCGGAACGCGCCCATGCCGTAAAGGACGCCAAAGTTGACGCGCTTGGCGAAGTTGCGCTGCGCTTTTGTGACCTCTTCGAGCGGAATGCTGTAGACAATCGCCGCCGTCGCCGCGTGAATGTCTTCATTCTCGCGGAAGGCTTCCAGCAGCGTTGGCTCCTGGCTGACATGCGCCATGATGCGTAGCTCGATCTGGCTGTAATCGACCGCCAGCAGCACGGTTCCCGGCGGCGTGATGAACGCGCGCCGCACTTCGCGCCCCATGTCCGTGCGGATGGGGATATTTTGCAGGTTGGGATTGCTGCTGCTCATGCGCCCGGTCGCGGATCCGGTCTGGTTGAAGTTAGTATGCACGCGCCCGGTGCGCGGGTTCATCAGCGCCGGCAGCGCGTCGACGTAAGTGCTTTTCAGCTTGCTGATCTCGCGGTACTGGAGGATTTTCTCGATCACCGGATGCTCGCCGCGCAGGCTGTCGAGCACGTCGGCAGCCGTCGAAAAACCGTGCGAGGTGCGCCGGACGCCTTCCGCCGCCACGCCGAGCTTGTCAAACAGCACGTCGTTCAGCTGCTTCGGGCTGTTGATGTTGAACTCCATCCCGGCAAGCGCGAAGACTTCCTGTTCGACGCCTTTCAACTGCCCGCTCAAGACCTCGCTCATCTGGGCGAGAAATTCCGTGTCGATCAAAACGCCCGTGCGCTCCATCTCCGCGACGACCGGCACGAGCGGCATTTCCAGCGACTCGAAGAGCGGCATGAGCGCTTCTTCTTCCAGTTCCGGTTGCAGCAGCCCGACGAGTCGATGCGTATAGACCGCGTCGGCGGCGGCATAGGGCGCGGCGCGCTCGACCGGCACCTGATTCATGGTAAGCTGCTTCTTGCCCGACCCAATCAGGTCTTTGATCTCGGTCATGTTGACCGACAGCTTGGCGCGAGCGAGATTCTTGAGACCGAGATTCGGGCTGCCGGGATCGCGCAGCCATTCTCCGATCATCGTATCGAAGGTGATCGGCGTCACGTCGATGCCGTAGCGCTGCATCACGACGAGATCATAGCTGGCGTTGTGCGCGTATTTGGGGATTTTCGGGTTGGTCAGCGCCGGGCGCAGCGCGTCCAATACTGTTTGGAGCGGAAGCTGCTCCGCGTCGTCGTGCCCGACCGGAATGTAATAGCCGCGCTCGCCATCGGGCGAGAGTGCGATGCCCACCAAATCCGCCGCCATCTGATCGGTGCTGGTCGATTCGACGTCAAAGGTGATGGCGCTCGCGCGGTTAAGCGCATCGACCAACTCGCTCAGCGCCGCCTCGTCTCGCACGATGATCGTTTCGACGTGCGCTTTCGCTTCGTCTTCCCCGCCGCTATCACCATTTGCCGAGCCAAACAACGACAACTGCTCGGCGGCGTCGGTCGAAAGCCGCTGAAGCTGCTTGAACAGGCTGGTGAATTCCAGTTCCTGAAACATCGCCTGAACGTCGCTGCGGTTGAATTCGTGGGCGATACAGGCTTTCAGATCAAGCTGGACAGGCACGTTGCGCTGAATCGTCGCCAGATGCTTGCTCAGAAACGCCGACTCGCGTCCCTCGATCAGTTTTTTCTGGGTCGCGCCTTTGATCTCGTCAATACGTTCGTAGAGATTTTCAAGCGTGCCGTAATCCTGCACCAACTGCGTTGCCGTCTTGTCGCCAATGCCCGGCACGCCCGGAATGTTGTCGGACGTGTCACCCTTAAGGGCTTTGTATTCAATCAGTTGCGGAGGCTCGAAGCCATATTCGCGGCGGAACGCATCTTCGTCGTAGATGATGTCGCGCACGACGAACTTGCCCGACGCCTCTTTGCGCCGCACGCGAAGCTGCACGGACGTACGCGGGGAAAGCAGTTGAAGAATGTCGCCGTCACCGCTGACGATTCGCACGTCCACGTCCTGCGCCTCTGCCTGCGCCGAGATGGTGCCGATCACGTCGTCGGCTTCATAGCCGTTGACCATCAGAATCGGCACGTTGAAACACTGCACCAGCTTATAGATGCGCGTCATCTGCCGCGTCAGGTCGTCCGGCATCTGGTTGCGCGTGCTTTTGTAGCCGGTGTACATCGTGTCGCGCCCGCTCATGCCGTCGTCAAACGTGACCGCCAGATAACTCGGTTTGTCTTTTTCAAGAATGTCCATGACGCTGCGCGAGAAGCCGAAAACAGCGCTGGTCGGCTCGCCCGCGCTGGTCATCAGCGGGTTGTTGACGTAGGCAAAATGATGGCGATAGGCGAGCGAATGTCCGTCAAGGAGATAGAGAACGGGGCGTGAAGCCATGCGGTTTCCTGTAGGCTGGTGGCGAACATTTGAGCGAGGGTATTATACCATACGCGGGGCGCATTCAGGAGGCATTCGACGCAAGCGAACGCCCGTAGTTTATTTATGCAGTATGCCAACAGGCTCCGGAATCAGTCGTCCGTCCTCAAGCTGAACTTCAATCCATCCGCGCATCGCGTCCTCAATCATTGCGCCGAGTTCGTCCCAAGTATCGGCGTAAGTCATGCAACCGGGCAGGTCTTTAACTGCGGCAAACCACCCATCTTCTTCGTGTACGACCTGAATGATATATGGCAACGACAGATAATAATCGACAGGCTTTTCCATTTCATTTGACTCAAGTTAAATCAACAAAATTCAAATCAGTTCCGCTTTTAGGGTTGTTGCGAAGTCTGCGCCGGAGCCTGGTGATTTTCGTCATGCCACGCGAGGTTACATGCGCTCGAAGGCGATATACTGCTGAATTTCGTCCGCACTGAGTTCGCGTCCCGGCGTCAGCATCAGGTAGCCGTCCGCCCAGAGCCTTTCGACCTCGACCGAGGGTTCCAGCGCTTTCGCGATCTCCGCGGAACGACGCTTCATGTCACGGATGATGTCGGGCGCGGGCGTCTCGTCGGACACCTGCGCGAGGACGTAAACGTACCCGTCCTCCGCCTGCACCGTCGTGACGATCCAACCCCGCTCCTGAAGCTGCGTCCGCAAGCCCGCGTTCATCGCCTCTGCCGTCTCGACGTTCAGGCGGTCGCCGGCGTCGCGCAACGTCCACACGGCGGCATAGGTGACCAGCATGGGCGCCTCGACCGCGCCGGTTTTGGGTTCGGCAGGTTTGGCATCCTGACCGGGCTGCGGGACGACAATGCCCGGTAGAACGCCATCGGCGGGCATGTCCGGCACGGCTTGCAGCGCTTCCATCAGTCGCTTGCTCTGACGCCGAATATCGCCCAAGCGTGTCTGCGCCGCGAAGACCATCGACAGCGTCAGGTCGTCCTCGGTGTGGCGCGAGTAGAGCATGTAATCGTCGCCGCTGCTGCTCACGCGCACGAAGCGGATGCGCGTCTGCTCCGTCTCGGTGTCCCAATCATTCTCAATCGCCTGACTCAGCTCTTCGACATCTTCGCGCGAAAGCTGCCCCGCATAGGCGATGATCCTGCCCGCACGCGAGAGAATAGTCGCTTCTGCCGTGGATTCCAGCGATGCCTGGGTGAGACCAAGCGCCAACTGCGCGATTTTTGGATCGTCCGCCGTTGGCGCGCCGACCGCCGGCATGTCGCGGAAGACATCGACCTCGCTGAGATCGAACGCCGCCATCTCGTTAAAGCGGGTGTCGAACAATGCCGTGTCAAACGGCGACGGTTCTTCGCCCGTCACGACCTCTGACGCCGCCGGTTCGTCCTCCCAACCCGTCGCCAACTCCGGCGCGTCGAACGAGAGATCGTCCGGTACCGGGAACAGATCCACGTCGTCGGGCGTGACCGGCTCGACAATCGAGTCGAAATCGAACATAAACGAGGGCGCGACCTCTTCAGCATCGTCTTCCATGTCGAAGGGCGACGGCAGGCTGTCGGGCATCATCTCTGGCAGTTCCGGCGGTGTTTCGATGGGGAACGCCGGAAATGCTTCGGTCTCAATATTGCCGACCTCGACCTTTTTGCCGCCGGAAGGACGGGTCGTCTGATCGTAAAGATCGCCCGTGAACTCGAAGGATTGGCTGCCACCGGGCGGCATCTCTTCGGGCAGAAAATCAGGCTCCGACGTCAACTGATCGGTTTCCGCGATCCACGACGGCAGCGGCTGAATGTTGGGTTGGTGTTCGGGAAGCTGAGAAGCGATGCTTTGAATCAGGTCATCCAGCGAAAAGGATTCGGGCGGCGTCGATTCATCGAGCGTCGTTTCGAGGATGACGCGCGCGGGCGTGCGCTCTTCCGGGACTTCCGGCTCGTCCGTTTTTTCCTCGAACATTCGGAAGGGATCGACGTGGTCGCCCGCGGGTTCCGCTCGCGCTTCGGACAGCGCCGGCAAATCGTCACCCGCGTCGCCGTAAAATGAGGCGAGCACTTCCTGAAGCTCGTCGTCCGTCAGGTTGGCGGGCGCTTCGGCGTCGGTGTTGATCTGCTCGCCGCGCAAAATCGCCAGCACGTCGCGAAACCCGGTATCGACCACGCCGCTCATCAGGTCGCCAATCGTGCCGTTTTCTTCGAGCGACGGCAGCGGCGGTTCCTCGTCTGACAACTGGCGAAATAAGCCCGTACTCTCGCCCGGTTCGGTTGGCGGGTGGTCGCCTTCGTTGGGACGAATTTCGCGCGTTCGGGGGAGATTAAAGTCGATCAGGGACTGCGTGCGCTCGTGCAGCGGGCGGCGTTCTTCTTCGCCGCCGCGCATCGAGCGAACGAGGTCATCGAAATTCTTGACCTTCGTCGAGCGCGACGGCGTATCGTCCGTGGATTCGGGCGCGTCGCTTTCAGGGTCAACCTCTACCAGCGGCGTTCCCGCGAAGTCAAAGTCAAGCCCACCATCGAAGCTGGAGAATTCCCGAATGCGGTGCGGCGTGTCTTCCTCCGGCGGCGGTTCATCCACGTCGACCGAGGAGAGGACTTCGGTGGGCTGCGTGTGCTCCTCACTCGCCTCGTCGGGCGCGACCGGCTCGGATAGCTCCTCGCGGCGAATAAGCGCCTCATTCAGCAGCGGGATCACGTCGCGGGCGCTGTACGGCATGTCAATCGAGCCTTGCAGGCGCAGAACGTTCTGAACCGTTTCCGGCTGCGCCGGACTCGCGACGATGGCAATATCCGGCTGGATGGCGCGAAGCTTCCGCACGAGATCGTCGGCGCTGATGCTGCCGAATGCCAGATCGATCAGCGCGACATCCTGCGGATGATCCTGAAGGTAGTCGAGCGCGGCGTCGGGGGTCGTGAACGGATGCACGACGAACGTACCGGTGCGCTCAAGCGCTTGCTTGAGACTCACCGTGAACGCCAGTTGTGGATTAATCATCAGAACCTGCGTCGTCATGTATTGATTCTAGCCCCTGCCCTACGGCGAGTCAATCGAGGTACTCACGCGCTTCGGGAGTCAACCCGCTAATCGTCCACGGTTACATTGTAGTTGACGTTGTTGTTCGACTCGTTGGACTCGTTCACATTGGCATTCGAGTCGAGGCGGATTTGCAATGTGAAGTCGTCTCGCGACGAGAACGCAATCTCGACCGTCAGCAGAATACTCTCGCCGCCGGATAGGTTGCTGACGACGCCGAGCGGAATTTCGACGTTGCCGGGCGTGCGAACGACGACGTTCGTAAACTGCCCGGTCGTCGCGCCGCCCGCGTTGGTAATCGTAACGGCATAAGTTCCGACAACCTCGGCATTGCCGTTGGGCAGGCGCAAATCTTCCGGTCCGCTGACGTTGCTGACGACGAGATCGGGCAGTCCCGGCGCCGCGGTTGCAGGCGTAACCGGGGTGAAGGTCGGGGGCGGCGTCCACGTGGGGGGCGGTGTGCTGGAGGCAACCCCCGTCGGCGTGGCGGGCGGGTTCACCAGCGGCACATTGCCGCACAACCCGTATTCGGTCGTGAACTCTGCCGACACCCATCCAATCGTCGTGTTCACCCGCACCTGCCACCAGTCGTTCGAGCCGGTGCGCCCGATGATCGGCGCGACCGTTCCCGCGCGCAAGACGGTGACCACGGCATAGGTCGTCCCCGGTCCGGTACGCAGATTGAGACCGACATTGGTGAGGATGCGGCAGGTCGGATCGTTGGGGTCGATCTGCGGGATATTCGAGGCGGGTACCGGCGTGGACGTGACCTGCGCCACGTTCTGCCGGACGACAAGCTCCAACGCCGCCGGGTCGCTGGCGACCGCGCCGCGATAGGCGATGACCTGCATCCGCAGCTCGCCTTCCCGACGCGGCGTGTAATCCAACAGGACGTTGAGCGAGGTATCCCCGGAAGAAGACTCGGAGGAAACCGTCTTGACGATCTGACCGTCCGCGAGAAGCTGAACGCGCTGCACGCCCACGCTGTCGGTCGCGGTGGCGCTCACCAGCACGCGCTCGTTAATCACAACCTCGTCGCCGTTCTGAGGCGAGGAAATGGTCACCTGAGGCTTATTGCCCGCCGCACCGGTCGCGGTCGAGAGCGGCTGCTCGACTTGCGGCTCCGCGACGAGATTGCAGGCGGCAAGCAAAAGCGCGACAAGCAGTGCCGCGAACGGTGGTCGAGACCTCATGGTGTCCCCTCTAACGCGAGACGCGCGTTCAAATACGCTCCTCATTCTAGCATCGGCGCTGACGAGGGGCAATTTGGGAGGATAAGCGGGAATAGAAATCATAAGGAGTTGGGGTTGTAGGGGCGACCGGCTCGGTCGCCCGTTTTGCTCCTCTTTAGCGCCTCTCTCAGCACACGAACGGAAAAGGCACAAACAAAATG
>CALMDI010000097.1 GCA_937864975.1 uncultured Chloroflexota bacterium
GGGGCGAATGTCGCGCGTGCCGCGCCCATCGGGACGAACCCCCTCGTCGACGATGCGGCGGCGCACTTCCTCTGCGATGATGTCCTGGAAGTAGCCGCGAAGCTCCTTGAACTCGGTCACTTCTTCGGGGTCGGCGGCGTTGCGCGCCTCGAACTCCGCCAGCAGCTGCTCGCGCACTTCGTCCAGCGCCTCGTTGCGTCCGGCGCGGTCGGTGGTTTCCTCAATCACGCGGCGAACTGCCGACCGCGTCATGTCGCCCACCTGGGTCGCCAGCGCTTCATTGTGCGCTGCCTTGATGTATTCGTTCTTCGGCTTGCCGACTTCCGCCTGCATCTGGCGCTGAAGATGAATGATCGGCTGCGCGACCTGCTGCGCGAGACTGAGCGCGCGAAGCATCGTCGCCTCGTCCACCTCGGTCGCGCCGCACTCGACCATGTTGATCGCGTCGCCCGTCGTAGACACGCGCAGGTCAAGCGTGCTGTTTTCCATGTCCGGGATCACCGGGTTGACGACCAGCTCGCCGTCAATCAAGCCGATACGCACGCCCGCCACCGGACCATTCCACGGAATGTCCGAGATCATCAGCGCCGCGCTGGCGGCAATGATGCCGAGCATGTCGATCTGATTTTCCTGGTCATGGCTGAACGCGGTGAGAATGACCTGCACTTCGTTACGCATCCCGTCGGGGAAGAGTGGGCGCAGCGTGCGGTCGATCACGCGCGAGGTCAAAATCGCCTGCTCGGACGGGCGTCCTTCGCGGCGGAAGTAGGAGCCGGGAATGCGCCCGGCGGCGTACAGCTTCTCTTCGTAGTCCACGCTCAGGGGGAAGAAGTCGATGCCCTCCCGCGCGTGCTTGCTCATCGTGGCGACGGCAAACACCATCGTGTCGCCCATGCGCGCCGTCACGGCGCCCCCCGCCTGCTCGGCGAATCGACCGGTTTCGAGAAGGATCTCTCTCCCGGCGACATCGACCGTATAGCGGTGGATGTTACCCATTCCGTCTGACATGATGTCCTCCATCATAAAAAACATGCCTGACGGGTCAGGGACTGGAGCTTAGGGCGAAACTCACGCTTAGCCCCATGCTCCAATTCCTGCGCCGCAGGCATGTCGCTGAAAAATACGGATGCCCCATTCGGAACATCCATGCTTACCCACAAATCTGCCCCGGTGATTAGTGACGTAACCCAAGCCGCTGGATCAATTCCCGATAGCTTTCCGGGTTCGTCTGGTTCAGGTACTTCAGGTGGCGGCGGCGCTGACCCACCAGCTTCAGCAGCCCACGACGCGACGACTGATCCTGTTTGTGCGTCTTGAGATGCTCCGTAAGATATTGAATCCGCGTCGTCAGCAGCGCGATCTGAACTTCAGGCGAGCCGGTGTCGCCTTCGTGCCGCGCGTACCCCTCAATAATGCCGTTCTTTTGATCTTTCGACAGTGGCATGGATCGTGCGTCCTCAATCGTCTTGATAAGTCACCAGGCGTGCCGGACAGCAGGCGCGCCGGTCGGATTACGTTACGGGATTATAGCAGATGGACTTTGCGTTGCAATGCCGAAGAATCAATGGGAGTGTCTAAAAATTAGGTGGTGTTAGTTAGTACCTATTGGTGATCGTCCGTCTCTTCGCCCCCCACCCTCGCGCGGGGGCAGCTTCGCTGCCTTCAGTCAGCGCCGTAGGCGCTGACCCCCTGAGCGCCCTCAGCCACTTCGGAGGGAGGGGCTTAAGAAGAGTCTCTTTACTCCCTTCCCTCCTTATGGGCGCTGAGGGGGTCGAGCAAAGCTCGCGCGAAGTTCCCGCTTTAGCGGGAACCCCGCGCGAGGGCGGGGGATGGGGGACGAACGTCGCTTAGCCCTCGCCCCGCCCCATACGCTCCGTCCGCTGCGCTTCCGCCACCAGCGTGACGGTATGATGCGTGCGGAACAGGCTGTACTGCCCTGCCCGCCCCGGCACAGCATTCAACACATTCTCGGTTTCCATCATCGAGAACCAGAAATCCATGTCCCACACGCCGTTGGGGTCAAGCTGGCGGATGCTGGCTTCCGAGATTGGGATATTGCGCTCGTACAATTGCAGGAGCATACGGATGAATTGATCCCGCTGATCCAGGATCGTCCGGCTCATTTCCGCGTCCATATACAGTGAAATCCCCTTCGTTTGGAAATCACTCTGCGGGTTGGAATATTCCGAAACCTCGGCTGCGTCATTTTCCTTCAGGTATTCCACCGCCTTCTGGAACGACATGCCGGTATCGAACACCCGCAAACGTCGATGCAGGCTGCCCAACGGACACCAGGTAAAGCTGCGGAAGCTGGTGAACTGCTCCACACTCACCACAATCCGCCGTACCATATCTGCCGTATCTTTATTCACCTGCTCCAATTCGCTCAGGGAAACGCCCGCCCAATTTGGGCCTTCTTGCTCCTCGCCATGACCATCCAGCGTAGTGGGTGTGGAAGGTAGTTCAATGTCGGATTGCAGCTTGATGACCGGTACCAGGTCGTCCGGGTTGTGGCGGTGCGGTAACAATTCGCGCACCAGCACTTGCTCCCGTACCAGACAATCAATCCAATCGGAGCGCCACTGGTCGCTAAAGTTCATGCCGGGGCGTTCCAAATCCCGATCCATCGCCAGCCCCTTGAGCAGGAAGCCATAATTGACATATTCCCAGCCGCGCAGGGTCAGCGTGATCAGCGGCCGCCACAGCGCGAACAGCAGCACGAGCGCCACCGCGCCGCCGCCGTAGATCCACAGGATGTCGAGCCGGGTGATCGCGAGTATGTCGCCG
>CALMDI010000098.1 GCA_937864975.1 uncultured Chloroflexota bacterium
TCTCCTTTCGTTCTCCGTGTCTCCGTGTCTCCTGTTATCTACCTGGTAACGCGCTCGATGCGCGCGCCGAGGGCCTGGAGGCGTTCGTCAAGGCGCTCGTAGCCGCGATCGATCTGGGCGACGTTGTGGATCGTGCTGGTGCCGCGCGCGGCGAGGGCGGCGATCAGGAGGGCCATCCCGGCGCGGATGTCGGGGCTCGACAGCGGCTCGCCGTGCAGCCGCGCCGGCCCGACGACGACGACGCGGTGCGGGTCGCAGAGGACGATCCGCGCGCCCATCTGGATCAGCTTGTCCACGAAGAAGAGGCGGCTCTCGAACATCTTCTCGAAGATCAGCACCGTGCCGCGCACCTGCGTCGCCGTGACGCGCGCTTCCTGAGTCGCGGTCACCCGCGCTTCGCCTGTCGCCGTGGCGACCATCGCGACGGCAGCCTGAGTCGCCGCTTCGCCTGTCGCGGTTGCCCCGGCGCTCTGCGTGGACTGCGCGTTCTCGGTCGCACGCGCTTCCGCTGTCTCGGTCAACTGCGCCGAGCGTGTTGCGCGGACGGACGTTGCCTGCGCGTCCAGAACTGCCTGCTGAGCCTGAGTCGCCTGTGCATCTGTGGTCGCCTGCGCTTCCGCGGAGGCGACGGCGATGGCTGAACTGGTGGCGCGCGCCTCGGCGGTGCCGGTTGCCGCGAAGGAGCGCTCGGTCGCCGTGGCATCCTGCGCGACCTGCGTGTTGGCAGCAATCGTGCTGGCGGCGTCCTGCGTGACTCGCGCTTCAAGCGTCAATGTCGCCGGAACGTTCAGCGTCGGGCGCGGCGTGTTCGAGGGGGTTGGCGTGGCGGTCGGCACGAGCGCGGTCGCCGTCAGCGCGGGCGCTTCAGACACGGTGAAATTGATCGTCACGGACGACTGCTGCCCGTTTGCTGCCTGCGGCGCGATCAACAACGTGTGCGCGCCCGGTCCCATCGCCAGAACGTCCAGCGTCAGGTTCCAGGGCTGCTCCCCGCGATGGGACAGATCGACGCCGTCGAGGAACGTGGCGACGTGAATGACAGGCGTCTGGCTGATAAAGGAGACACCGACATCGCGGTTTTCGGTCAGAAGGTCGCCTTCGCGCAGATTGTCGATCACCGCTACGGGCGGGAGCGCGGCGATCTCGAAACTTACTTCCATCTCGCTGACGCCGCCGCTTTCATTCTCGGCGCGCACGCTCAGCGTCGCCGCGCCGGGCTGGAACAGCATCGGGTCGATCTCGGCGGTGCTGAGGATGGCGGCATCGGATGGAATCAGCGTATTTTCGAGCGGCGTGCCGTTAACGAACATATCGATGTCGGTCACGGGCGTCTGCGTGGCGATCACGTTCACCTCAACCCCCGTCGGGGCATCGACCACCTGTCCTTCCTCGACGCCAACCACCACCAGGTATGGCGAAAGGACGCCGACTTCAAAGGGCACTTCGAGGCTGGCTATGCCGCCGCCCTCGTTTTCGACCTCAATTTGAAGCGTGTGGTCGCCCGGCGTGAGGGTGAGCGGGTCGATGTCAAACGCAAGGGGCAGCTCGGCGTCCGTCATCGGGCGCTCGCCGTCGATGCTGTAGGTGGCGCTCACCCCCGGCGTCTGCCCGGTGACCTCTAACTGGATGGTTTGTACATTCTGAACCACCTGGTCGAGATTGGAAATAACCTGCACGCGCGGCGGCATCGCCCCGACCTCGAAGAATTGCGACAGCGTGCCTACGTCACCCTGCGCGTCAATGGCGCTAATCTCAATTTGATGCCTGCCGGGCGCGAGCGTTTCGGGATCGACCGTGATCGCATACGGCGCTTCAAATCGTTCTGCCACGTCGCCGCCGTCGATCTGAATATCCACGCGCTCAATCTCGTCGTCCGCCAGAATTCCCGGCGCGATGTCCGTCACTTCGACCAGCGGTTCCGCCAGTTCCGGTAGAAGGACAATGGGAATCGGAATCGGCGTGCGTAAGTTGGCGTTGTCCGATGCCATGCCAAACGGCGTGGAGACTTCGAGCGTGAGGTCGAACACGGTGCCGTCGAGCGGCAGGTCGGCATTGATGGTGATGACATACTGGCTTTGCAGCAGCGCTGCCAGATCGCTGTAAATGCGCTCTAGCTGCGCGGGGTCGGGCGATTCGACAAAGCGGGCGTTGGTGCCTTCGGAAAGCTCGATCAGGTAGCTGCGGTCGATGCCGTAACCAAGCCCGACGGTATAGACAGGCACGCCGAGGACGGTCGCTTCTTCCAGCGCCGCGCTGCGCCCAACGAGGCTGGCGTTGCCGAATTCCGCGCCGTCGCTGAGGAGAATCACCGCACGGCGCGGCGAGGGCGCGTCCGCCGCCAGATGCACGGCGTCAAACGCCCCCTGATACAACCCGGTTCTGCCGCCCGCCTGAATGGTATCGATCGCGGCGCGGAGCTGCGGCTTGTCGGTGGTGAAGTCCTGAACCAGCACAAAATCGTGCGAAAAGGTATAGACGGCGACCGGATCGTTCGGACCGATGGAGTCGACAAAAAGCTGCGCCGCCTCTTTGGCGCGGTCAATCGGCGCGCCGCTCATGCTGCTGCTGACGTCGATCACCAGCACGACCGCGAACGTCAACTGGTCGTCGGTAATATTCTGCACGTCGGTAATGACGGCATTGCCCGCCAGATCGCCAACGATCTCAAAGTCGGTCTCGTCCAGCCCGCGCACAGGCTGACCGACCGGGTCAACGACGTTGGTTGTGACCAGAACAATTGGCGCGTTGGTGGCGTTGACGCCGGTAATCTCGACGCGCGGCGCAGGCTCCTCTTGCAGTGCCCCCAGCGCAATCGGCACAACGCAAAGCAACAGGATGAGGGTGCGGGCGATAGTTTTCAACACGGCTCCCACTCGCGCGTTAGACCAGGCGGATATAAACGACGTAGGGTAAGGTACCCGTTCGGCTCTGTTTAATCTTAACGTGTTTCGTAGGCGATGCAACGAATTGCGCGAGCGGGGCGCGGGGAATAACGACGGCGCAGCGCGACGGCTGGAGGTTTAGAGCGCGCCGTCGTAGCCGAGGCTAAAGAGCGCGTTTGTGGCGGCGGCTTCGACCGTCGTGTCCGTCTCGAAGCGGCGCGCGTGATCGCCGCGAAGCTGGCGCAGCGGCTCAATCGCGCGGGGGTCGCCAAGCTGGCGCATTGCCAGCACGCCGCTGCGGCGCACATCCACGTCGTCGGACTGGAGCGCGCGCACGATCAGGTCGAACTGGTCGTCGCCGAGCATGGTCAGCGCGAAGGCGACCCAGACGATCAACTGCGGGTTGGGGTCCTTCAGGAGAGGGCGCAGATACGGCAGGGCGCGCTTGGCGCGAAGATTGCCGAGCGCGTTTGCCGCCGCGCCGCGCACGCCAACGTGAGGGTCGTGCAGCGTCTGGATGAGTGGATCGACGGCGCGCGGATCGCGCACCTGCCCCAGCAGGTAGGCGACGAACTGGCGCACCTGATGGTCGTCGCTTTCCAGCAGCGCAATCGCGCCGTCGATATTCGGCGTTTCGGGGGGGAGTGACGTCCTGGAAGCCATCAGCTCAACCGGCAGAGGATCGCAAAAGGTCGCGGAGGATCGGCACGTTGTCGGGCGCGAGCAGCGGCGTATCGACAAACACGGCGTCGACGCCAAGCGCGGCAACCTGCGCCATTTCATCGAACGATCCCACGCCGCCGGAGACGGCGATATGGACATGACGCGGTACCAAGGGACGGAGACGGCGCGCCGCCGTCAGCCAATCCCCGCCGTTGGCGCTTCGATTCGAAAAGGCGATCACCTGCGGGCTGAGCGCGATGGCGCTCGCCAGCTCGGCTTCGTTCGCCACTTCGACAATCGCGGTCATCCGGTTGCGCTGCGTGGACGAGACGAGAATACGCAGCACGCGCAAATCGACCATGCCTGCCGAGAGGACGACGCCCGCGGCGCCCGCCGCGCGCGCTTCGATGACCTGATACTCGTCAAAGATATAGTTCTGCGTGATGACGGGCACGTTAAACGAGCGCACCGCCCGCGCGATGAACATCAGGTCTTCGACACCGCCGCTGGAGATGCCGCGGTCGGTGAAGAGCGCAATCGTGTCCACACCGGCGCGCGCGAAATGCACCGCCTGCGCGACCGGATCGTGTCCGTCCAGGACGCCGTTTGCCGGGGGGGCGTAATCGATCTGCCCGATCAGCAGAACGCGCTCGTTCTCCTGCACCGTGCTGAGCAGCGGTTCCGGGCGGCGCTGCATACTCGCCAGCGCGCGCACGGCGTCAATCGGCGTCTTGCGCTTGCGTCGGGCAAGGTCGCGGCGTTTGGCGTCGAGGATGGTATCCAGATTGGGCGCGGCGTTCGTCATCGTCATGCGAGAATTCAATTCCATTCTGATTTTGATTATATGGCGATTCACGGCGAATACCGTTAACACCCTGAACAGATTATCCAGCGGGAAGAGGTTTGACCGGACTGCGCCGCCTGCGGTATCCTTGAGCCACGGTATAGAATGGAAGGCTGCCGCGTTGGAACTGTCGCATGAAGAAGTTCGCGAGATCGCCGCGCTGGCAAAGCTGGCGATGACCGACGACGAGGTCGCGCTTTACGCCGGGCAGTTGTCGAGCATCCTGCAGTATTTCCAGCGCTTGCAGCAGGTGGACACGTCGCACATCGAGCCGACAGCGTCGGTGCTGCCCCTGAAAAACGTGCTGCGCGAAGACGTCGCGGGCACGCCGCTTACGCCGGATCAGGTCATCGCCAACGCGCCAGACTCGGACGATCACACGTTTCGCGTCAGCGCCGTTCTGGATAGCGATTAGCGGTCAGCTTTCAGCAAATGCAAAAGCGTTAACGCAAAGGCGCAGAGAACAATTTCTCTGCGCCTCTGTTGCTCTGCGTCTCTGCGTTACGCTTTTATCTTTAGCTGACGGCTGAAAGCTGATCGCTGACCGCTGACCGCTTTACCCCAGTTGCGCGGTTTCTCATCTTGTACTACATACAACAGTAAACACCACGCGCAGTTGGAGCGAACACCCATGAGCGACGAGAAGAAGCCCCAGTTGATTTATGGCGCGAGTATTCGGCGTCGAACCTATCTCAACCGCTTCTTGCGCGCGCTGGTGCTGGTGGTCGTGATCGCAGGGGCGTACCTGGCGCTGGTGGAAGCGGCGCGGCGCGGCGTGGTCGATTTGCGCGTGCTGGACGTTGGGCAGATGGTCGCGGTTGTGCTGATCGTGCTGCTCAGCGTGCGCGGGCTGTTCAGCCTGCTGATGGGATTAGTGCGCCGCGACGAGGC
>CALMDI010000099.1 GCA_937864975.1 uncultured Chloroflexota bacterium
CGCCATTCTCAACATTGTGGGTGAGAAAGACCAGAGCGTGCTCGAAAAGCAGCGCAAGCTGGAACGCGATCTTCGCACGACGCCCATCCAGCACGAGTTGGTCATTTATCCCGGCGCGGGACATGCCTTCTTTAACGATACACGCCCGGAAGTGTACGAAGTCGGCGCGGCGCATGACGCCTGGGCGCGTGCGACTGGCTGGCTACGCAACCATCTGCGCGCCTCTTAATCGGCAAGGCTCGCGCCATTCATCGCTCAGAACAGGAGATCCCCGATGATGCAGCCGTCCTGTCAGCCGCAACCGCAGCGCCGAAACGCACAGGGGCATCGCCATTGCCTGAGCGCGGCGCTCTTCGCTCTCCGTCTCATGCTTGCTGCGCTGGCTTTTGTATTCGTAACCGGGTCGGCGGTGCAGGCGCAGGAGCCGACAGGGACGCCGGATTTCGGCGGGGTACGCTACGATCCCTACCCGCATCCGCTGTCGCGCGGCGCGCTCGCCTATTCCATCGCCGACCGCTGGGACACCACCGATCTGACCTACTACTTTCACAACTGTCCCCGCACGATCGACTGCGACACCGGGCAGAACGCGGTGCGCGAAGGGTTCCGCTCGTGGGCGAGCATCTCGCCGCTGGCGTTCACCGAGGTGTCGCGCGCGCGGGATGCCGACATTGAGATGGAATGGACGGTCAACGCGCCTGACGTCGGTTACGTGGGCGACGTGCTGGCATTCGCAACCTTTCCGAGCGACGGCGGCGATATCGTCTTTGACGACGCCGAGCCGTGGTCGGCGTTCGACGGCAGCCAGTTCGATCTCTATATGGTTGCCACGCACGAAATCGGGCACGCGCTCGGCATTGATCACAGCGCCGTACCCACCGCGCTCATGTATCCGATGCTGACCGCCTACACGACCGGGCTGACGACCGACGATCAAGCTGCGATTCAGGCATTGTACGGCACGCCGGAAGACGATCGACCCGCCGAGGAGCCGCGCGACATCCCGCCGTCGGATGTGGACGACGTCGTGGTCAGCGGTTCGGTCACCGACAGCATTCCGTACGAAATCTGGGAGTTCGACGCCTTCGCCGGCGAAACCTTGACGATTACCGTGGAGACGACGAGCGGCGATCTCGTACCCTACGTCGGCTTATTGACCGGCGACGAGGAGCAAGTGCTGGCGGAAAACGGAGCGAGTTCAGGCAGCGACGCCGCGCAGATCACCTATACCTTTGACGAGGATGGCACCTACGTCGTACTTGCGACCCGTGAAGGCGTGGATGAAGGTTTCACGACAGGCGATTACCTGCTCCGTATCGAGCAGGCGGAAGCAGGCGCGCAGCCCGCGCCGTCTGACTCCGACGGAAGCGTCCTGGTCGACGTACGCAGCTACAGCACGCTCGACATCTGCGAGTTCTACATGAGCATATCGACGGACGAGAACTGGGGTGAGAACCGGCTGAGCGACACGCTGACGAACGGCAATCTGCTGGAACTGCAATTCCTACCCGGCACCTATGATGCGCTCGTCGTCTACTGCGATGGCACCGAGCTTGAACTTTTCGAGATTCCGGTCGAGCGCGACCTCGCGCTGGAAATCTACGAAGGCGAGATCAACGTCTTCATCTACGAGGATTGAGCCTCGATTGCATTGGCTGTCAGTCATGCGCGCTGCTTTTCCGTTCTGCTAGCTAATCGTTTTTCGGCTTCTCCGCCAGCACCCGCAGCCGAACGTACTCCTGAATCCACACGCCATCCCGGTAGAGCGTGGGACGCAGCCGTGCTTCGACGCGCTGAAGAAAGGCATTCTGTTTTTCGTCAGGCAAGACACTTAACAAGGCGGGCACATACATGATTGTATTCAGACGCAGACCGTCCTCACCTTCCAGCGGCGTGGGGCGGTCGAAATGGGTTATATAGCGCACGCGAAAGCCCTGATCTTCGAGCAGAGTCGCGTACTCGCCGGCGCTCGGAAAGTACCACGGGAACCGTTCGGGGACGGAATACCCGAACTCGACGAGCGCAGCGAAAATGCCGTCGATCCACGCTCTGACGTTGCCTTTCCCGCCAAATTCTGCCACGAACCTGCCGCCGGGTTTGAGCGCCCGCCAGATCGTTGCGACCACGCCTTCCGCGTCGGTTATCCAGTGCAGCGCGGCGTTGGAGAAGACCAGGTCGTAGGGCTCCCCACGTGCCCTCCCGGACGCAAACTCGGCAATGTCCTGCTGGCGGAACGACAGCCCGCCCCCGGTGAAGCGCTGGCTCCTGGCGAGCATGGACGCCGAGTTGTCGATGCCCACGGTGCAGCGTGCCCCGAGGTGCTCGTGGAGCCGGCGCGTCATCTCGCCCGTGCCACAGCCCAGGTCGATCACCCG
>CALMDI010000100.1 GCA_937864975.1 uncultured Chloroflexota bacterium
ACGGTCTGCGGGTCGCGGGCGGTCCGGTCGCCGATCCGCCCGCCGTCGAGCAGACCGTGGCAGGTGAGGGTGCCGCCGACCCGCACGAGGTCGAGCAGGGCGGGGAGGTGCACCGCGTAGTCGCGGGGCGACCCGTCGCAGACGACCATGTCGTAGGCGCCCGGCGAGAGCCGCGGAAGCACCTCCGCGGGGGTGCCGAAGATCAGCCGGGCGCGGCCGGCGGCCACTCCGGCCTCGGCGAACGCCGTCCGGACGGCGCGCAGCTGCTCCGGGTCGCCGTCCAGGACGGTCAGGACGCCGTCGGCCCGCATGCCGCGCAGCAGCCACAGCCCGGCGAGACCGCCGCCGCTGCCGATCGACACCACCGACCGGGCGCCGGCACCCGCCGCGAGCACCGCGAGCGCCGCCCCGACCGCCGGCTGCACGGGGGACGAGCCGGCCAGCTGCGACGCGCGGGACCGGGCTGCCGCCATCTCGGGGCTCTCGACGGCGAAGCGGTCGGCATACGCGGCGCCCTCGGCGGTGCCACCGCCCCCCGGCGGTTGCTCGGCGGTCATCAGCACACCTCCGGTGCAGGAGCGGAACGGCTCCGCCGTGCCCTCGAGCACCTCATCCGGGCGAGGGTAGTGCGGACGTCGGTCGTTCCGTGCTTCCTGTGGGTTTCCTGCGAACGGGTGTGCCGGGGAACACCGGCGCCGCCGCCGTCCGTTGAACCGTCCGTGCGCCTGAAGCGAGAGGCCCCTGCCCGCCCCGCTGATGCCGGGGGGGCCACGGACGCCCCTGTCTGCGATCCTGGAGGCGTGTCCGAGCCCGCCGTCCGCGCCGAGGCGCCCGAGCCCGAGGTGGCCTGGGTCGCTCCGACGTGGGAGCAGGTCGTGCGTGACCACTCCGCCCGCGTCTACCGGCTGGCGTACCGCCTCTCGGGCAACCCGCAGGACGCCGAGGACCTGACGCAGGAGACGTTCGTCCGCGTCTTCCGGTCACTGGCCGACTTCTCGCCGGGCACCTTCGAGGGCTGGCTGCACCGCATCACGACGAACCTGTTCCTCGACATGGTCCGGCGCCGCCAGCGGATCCGCTTCGACGCGCTGCCCGAGGACACCGAGCGGCTGCCCGGCACCGCGCCCAGCCCCGAGCAGGTCTACGCCGACACCCACCTCGACCCGCAGGTGCAGGCCGCGCTCGACGCGCTGTCGCCGGAGTTCCGCGTCGCCGTCGTCCTCTGCGACATCGAGGGGCTGACCTACGAGGAGATCGCGGCGACCCTCGGCATCAAGCTCGGCACAGTCCGCAGCCGAATCCACCGCGGCCGCGTGCAGCTGCGCCAGGCGCTGGCCCACCTCGCTCCCCGGCGTCCGGTCGAAGCGGGAGGCGCTCCGGCATGAGCATCCCGGAGAGCCACCTGGCGCAGGAGGCGATCGCCGCCCTGGTCGACGGGGAACTGCCCGCCGGCCCCGCCGGCCGCGCCGCCGACCACGATCAGCACAGCCGCGCCGATGACGCACAGGTAAACCAATCCGCGCCGGATGGTCGGCTGCCGAACGTAATCGGTGACGACGTAGCGCAAGCCGTTAAAGCCGTGAATGACGGTCAGCGCCAGCAGCGCAATATCGTACAGCCGCCAGACGAACACACCGCCAATGGCAAAACTCCAGCGGTCGAAGACGAATTCGGTTGCCGCGCCGCTGGCGTTGAGCGCGTTCGTGCCGACGACCGCCGAGTTCTGCGCCGTGATGTCGAACACACCCTGAATGATGTGCATCATCGCCAGATGCCCAAGCACCAGCGGCAGAATCAGCACGCCGCTGATCCGCATGTACGACCACCAGAAGCGCTCGACGCGGCTTGGCGCGCCGCGCCGCTGTAAGGGACGCTCGCCCGCGAGCGCGCCATAAATCGCGGACAAAACGAGCGCGATCAGCGCCGCGCCTGCGATTCCGGCGGCAAACGGCGCCTGTGCGATCAGGATGCGATCCAAGCCGAGCACGTTCGGGTCTTCATTGTAGAAGCGCAGCACATGACCGAACATGACAATGAACGTCGGAATGAGGATCAGCGCCGTAATCAGCAGGACGTAAATCGCCGCCTGCTGCTGGTGCCGCCACCAGGCGGGCTTGTAATCGAAGATGGCAATGCGGATTCCGTTGAGCGCATGATAGACGACGGCGGCGACCAGAGCGAACTCCCCGATGGTGAACAGGGGAGTCTGGTAAATCTTGATGGCTTCTTCGTACTTGTCGGGGTAAAAGACCGCCCACGAGGTGTCAATCGCGTGAAGGACGAGGAAGAATAACACGCCCAGCCCGGTCACGCGGTGGAGCACCCAGCTCCACTGTCCAATCGCGCCACGATAGCGCAGGGTTTCGGTTAACGTATACACAAGTGAGGTCAACGCTCAACGACTCCTGATCTACTCAATGGTTCCAGAGAAGCGTGGAACGGGGGACATTCACTGAATTATAACACCGAGACCGAGGCGAACCAAAACACAGCTTGGTCTTAAACAGTGGGGAAGCGCCCCCGGAAAGAGGGGGCTTGGCGTAACCAAGCCCCGACGATCCGGCTTTCCGACGGGACGCTCGAAACGCTGGTTGCGCTACATATCGCCCAGCGTGTCTTCGAGGACGAAGGTGACCAGCATATTGACCTGATAGCGGACAATCCGCCCCTCCTGCAGATCGACACGCTGCTCTTTAATCCACGCGCTGGTCACGTGGCGCAGCGTCCGGGTGGCGCGGTTGACGCCCTGCTCGATGGCATCTTCAAAGCTCTTTTCCGATGTTGAACTGAGTTCCAGAACGCGGGCAACAGCCATGATACATCCTCCAGAAACGGTCTCACCTGCCGGAAGGGGCTGAGGAGTTGACTCCGCAGTCGTGCAATAATACCAAATGTTATAACAACAGGGGAATCAGGCTTGTGGAACGCGCTTGGCAGGCGTGACCGAGTCTTGACGCGCACCGCGCCGGCTGTTACAATGCCGCGTGTCCGGGCCTGTAGCTCAGCTGGGAGAGCGCTACAATCGCACTGTAGAGGTCAGGGGTTCGAATCCCCTCAGGTCCACACTTGAGTTATGTGTTCAAGCGGTAGACAAGCGTCTGCCGCTTTTTGTTAGCGAAGCGCAATGAACCGGACCTGATTCGCGAAATCCTCTGCCAGCCCTGCGCCCAACAAAAGTTCTAGATCTTCACGCGCAAGTCTCTCCCTGCGCGCCTCAAAATCGGCGATGCGCGCTTTGAACTCAGGCGGATACTTCGCTTCGGCGTCCTGACGAATGCGCTCTGCCTCTGCTTCACGGCGCTGAAGATAAGCGTCGATTTCAGCCCGATGCGACAGGTAATAACCGATGACGATATAAATGTCCGTCAGGGGAACGGTTGGAAAGCCTTCATGAATGTCTTCCGGTTTGTCGCCCTGTTGATAACGCGCAATCAGCGTGTCGAGGGTCACGCGCGTGCCACTGACGCGAATCGCGCCGTGTTCGTCGGTGTGGATAGGAACTGTCAGGGTTGGCGTCTCACTCATATCCAGACCTCGACTGAATCGACAGATCGTTGAATATCCCTAAGTTTAGCACTGGTGCCATCATGACGGTGAAGAAACGCTGAGTACGGGAGTCCGTGCTCCAAGAGGTGTGAGAGTGAGACCGCGAAAGCGTCGCGCACGGGCAGCATGAAACCGGGCAGCACGTCGCCGCCATTCAGTGTATCCGCCTCGGTCAAAATCTGAATGTCGGCGGCGGGCTGGAAAATCTCGATCAGGCGCTTTTCGGGGTAGAGCAGCCAGACCATGCGCGACCCATTGGCAATATAGTAGGCGGCTTTTTCGCGCATTTCACTATGAGTGTTGTTTGGCGATTTAATCTCAACTGCTAGATCGGGCATTCGGGGCATACGTTGGGACGCAGCCGAGGCGGCTTTAGCACCAAACTCCACATCACGGTGGACAGTTTGGGCAATCCGCTGCGCCACCGTCGTGTTTTTTCGCCCTTTGACAAGCTGGCGTCGCGCTATCTCGGTTTTCTCCACTTCGTCAGCGCACTGATCTGGTTACGCTGAAACGTCATCTGAATCGAGTAAAATCGCCGTATTCGCTGTAACGAAAAAGTGATGTCAGCAGCCGATCGTAGAGAATCATGATCGGCTTCTAGGGGCGACCCGTTCACCAATGGTGCTAGTTGTGTTCGCTTAGCCCCTTTATGCTCCATCGACAACTAGCACCATTGGTCGTTCGGTCGCCCGCCTGGGTTCAAATCCGGGCGCACAGCCGTGGCAGCACCACCCGATAACGTGCTTGACAATTTGTTCTCATTCCGGGTCGCACGTCGAACTTCGTTGACCCATTGGTAACCCCTGGGAGCCGGGCAATTGGGGGCATAGGCTCGTCCAGACTGGAAATCACGCCTAAGCAGCTGAGTCGGTAGTCCCACCACAGCCGTGCGCCCCTGTCTCGTGCCCTCGATTTGCTCGCCAGAAGGCGAGATCAGACCGCAGCGCCAAAGAACTGGCGCGCGCGCTCGTGCAGCACGGCGGGCTGGTCGCAGTTCAGCGCGTGTCCCGCGTTCGCAATCACGTCGGCGCGAATTGACGGAATCGTCTGACGCGCACGCTCGACCATCATCACCGGATTGAAAATCGCTTCATGCTCGCCCACCAGCAGAGTTGTCGGCGCGCTGATGCGCCCAAGTTCCTCGTCCGAAAACAGGCGCAGCGGCACCCGCTTGCTGCGATGATAGCGAATCGTCAGGTGGAGCATCTCGGCGTCTTCGGGGGCTAAGCCGGTCGACGGCGACAGGGAGCGCGCCAGCGAGCCGATGGTCTCGCGGGTGCGGAACAGGGTCGCACGTAGCGCGGTCTGCACAAACTCCATGCGGTAAGGCGTCAGTCCCGGCGGGCACAGCGGCATGATTCGGATAACGCGGTCGGGCGCGTGAATGGCGAGTTTCAGCGTCATCCAGCCGCCAAGCGACAAGCCGATCACATTTGCCCGCTCAATGCTCAGCGCGTCGAGCACGTCCACCAGCCAGTCCGCATACGCCGAGCCACGCAGCGGTGGGCGTGTCGGCGCGCTCTTGCCGACATCGCCGATCACGTCGAGCGCGTAAACGCGAAACGTCTGGCTCAGGGTAGGAATATTCGGACGCCAGACCAGCGCGCACGCCGATAAACCGTGAATGAGCAGCAGCGGCGGCGAGCCTTCCGCGCCTGCCGCCAGCAGGTGCGTGTGCCCGTAACGAGTTGGCACGACCCGCGAGTCGACCGGCACCGTCCAGCGCGCGAGCTGCGCCTGATAGGCTGCCATCAACGTGGTATACCCCTGCGACGAGCGGAACAGGGATCGCTTGCCGAGCATGACGCAGTCCTCCGCGAGTACCAAAGCAGGGAAGCACTCAGGCGCGATTTTCCCCAATTATCCTAACGGAAATCCCGTGAGATTACCCGACAGCACGGTATGTTTTTAACAACCATAAAACGCGCAAAACCACCGGCAAACGGAAGTCGGTTACAATGAGAACACCGGGAGGATCGATTGAGTGCGCCTGTTCGCTCGCACCGCCGTCACGCTCGTTACGCTGTTCGCGACCACGATTGGTCTCATTCGCGCGCAGCCTTACGACGATCACGGCTTGCGCGCGTTTTTCATGCCACCCGCGAACTGTCCGCAGCCCTGCTGGCAGGGCATCAGCCCCGGTTCGACGAGCGGCACCGACGCCTACCGCCTGCTCAATCGCCAGCCGTGGGTCGATGAGATCGACCTGTACATCGACCTGAACGCGCTCGCGTGGACGTGGAGCGGGACACATCCGGCGTGGATCAACGCCAACGAGCGCGGCGTGATCTCGATTGATGGGCGGGGCGTGCAGTATATTCGTATCGCGACGACGCTGACCTTCGCCGACGTCTGGCTGGCGTTCGGCAAACCCGACCGGAACCGTGTCCGTTTCACAGGGCTAAGCGCCATGACCAGCCTCGAACACACCGCCGCCTACCTGGGCGGCAGCCTGTATGCCGTCGGCGCGCCGATGGGGTGCGAGTTCCCAATGCGCGAGTACTGGGAGCGTCCGGTCGCGATTGTGCTGGATAATCCGAACGCGAATCGCTTCGCGTCGGCGGACACGCGAGACTTTGACCCGTATGACCGACCTTACTGCTAACCCATGACTCGCTCTATCGGGCGCATTGCCCTGCTCACGACGGTCTTTCTCGTCCTCATGGTCACGCTCATTCGGGCGCAGCCGCGCGACGACAACGCGCTGCGCGCCTTCCTCGCGCCGCCGGAAACCTGTCCGCTCCCCTGCTGGCAGGGCGTCCGCCCCGGCGTCACGTCGCTTGAACAGGCGATGGCGCTCATGCGCGAGCACCCCTGGGTCGGCGAGATGAATTTCGCGCAGCGCATCGACGCGCTTTACTGGCGCTGGAACGACGACCAGCCCGCCTTTGTCGACCGCGACCGCCGGGGCTTCCTGAGCGTGCGCGCCGATGGCATTATCAGCAACGTCATGCTGTACACCGAAATCCCGGTCGGCGACCTGATCCTGCTGCTCGGTCAGCCCGACGCGATTTACAGCTTTGCCAACAACGATCTGATCATCGTCTACGAGCAGGAATCGCTGGAAGTATTCACGCGCCACGAGTGCCCGTTCAACGTGGAGCGTTTCTGGTCGACACCCGCCAGCGTGCGCTGGACGGCGTCCACCCATTCCTATCTGGTGCAGTATTACGACATTCGCCAGATCGATCCCGCCTCGCCCCAATGGCTGCGCGACTCGTCGCGCTGCGGTGACGGCGAGACATGACCGGGCGGCGGTTCCCTCACGCCGGACACCGCTCGACCGGACTCGTGCGGCTGGCGCTCAAGGGGATGCTGGCGCTTGCGGTTCCGTTCGTCCTGCTCATCGGCGCGATTCGTTTTACCCCGCGACAGCCCAGCGAAGCCGTCCGCTTCCTGACGCCGCCGAACGGCTGCCCGATGCCCTGCTGGTATGGGATTCGTCCTGGCGTGACCACCGCCGATGAAGCGCTGCGCCTGCTGCTGGCGAACCCGTGGAACGGGCGCGTTGTCACCTCGTATTACGACGCCAGCGCCGGGGATGGCATTATCACCTGGGTATGGAACGAGGCAGCGCTGGCGGGCGTCGAGCGGTTTGGCGGCGTGCGCCTGCGCGTTCGCGACCGCGTCGTCTGGAATATTACGCTGCCGCCTGGAATCCCGCTGAGCGACGTGTGGTTCGCCTTCGGCGCGCCAACGGGCGGGGACTGGACCATTGTCAACACGCTCACTTCGCCCGGCTACCGCATCGAGCAAGCCCTGAACTACACCGGCAAGCAAATCGTCGTCACCAGCCGCGTGCTTTGTCCGGCAAAACTGATCGACTTCTGGCGCGCTCGCTCGGTCGTTCAGCTTGGCGAGCCTGAAAATGAGTACACGCTGGAACCGATTGTCCTCAGCGACAGCGGCGTGCCCTATCACCTGCGGCACATCCTGCGCGACCAGGCGGCGTGCCGGTAGCGCGGCTTGTCTCGCCCGATTCCAACCGCTACAATTCGCGCGATCAAGTCCATCCCCGGACACGGGAAAGGGTTCACTGTGCAGAATTACACGTCTACGATTGAGCAGATCGTCGGGCAGGTGCGCCAGACACAAAGCGTTCAGGTGCTTCAGCCGCCCGCCGTCGGCAGGACCACCCGCCGCAACGAACTGCTGATGTTCGCCAAGCCCGAAATTTTCATGGTCGAAAACCCCGACCATTCCAGCGCGGCGCTCGACATGATTTTTCGCAAGCTGAACGAATTCAATGCCGAGGTCAGCGGCGTCATTCTCGTCAGCGGCAAGGCGCTTGAAGACGCCGAGATCATGAACCGTCATTACGGCTTCATCAACGAAATGTCGCGCCGCGCCTCCGAAGCGGTCAGCGCCGACGACCGCGCGAAGATCGAAAGGCTGCTCGGTGTCTCGCTGGACGAGTACCGCGTCTACGGCGGGCACGAGTTCCTGAAGTCGGACGGGAGCTACACGCCCCAATCGCGCAACGAGCTGTGGCAGTCGAGGGGCAAGACGTCGAAAGTCCGCGGCGGCTTTTACGTCCAGGCGTTCGATACGGACGGCGAAAAGTTCGTGCTCGTCAACGCCTTCCACCCGGTGCAGCTCAGCCACTTCACCGAACCTTCTCGCCGGATTGCCCTCATGCTCGTCCACTCCGACACCGATTGGAGCACGCTGCGAAATGACCTGATCGGCGCGACCGACCCCGAAAAAGCGGCGGCAGGCTCCATCCGGCGCACGCTGTACGAAAGCCCGGCGCGCTATGGCTTCGACAGCGTCGGCATCGGCAACAACGGCGTTCACCTCTCCGCCGGACCCTACGAAGGCGCGTTCGAGATTTTGAACTTCCTCGGCAGGCTGGTGAATTTCGACGTTCAGGCGCAGCCGCCGCTCATCATCCGCAAGCTGCAAGACGCGGGGCTGTCGCTGGAGCAGGCGCTGGCGGCGACCACCAACCCCACCATCCAGAAAGATGGCAAGACGACCGACCTGTTCGGCGCGACCGAGGATGTGAACACTGAGGATGCCGTCGCGCTGTATGTGCAAGCCGTCAAAGCGTAGCCACGGCGGTCGAGCCTGGCTCCAGAATCACGCCGCAAGAGTCGATACGATGAAACGAGTTAACGCAGAGCAACAGAGGGACAGAGGAACAGAGGTTTATGGATAAAATCTCCGTTTCTCTGTCCCTCTGTTGCTCTGCGTTAAGTTTTGCGTTGGTCTTTAGTTCTACGCTTCGGTGAAGCGCGCGAACTCGGCGCGGGGCTGCGGCGTGGGCGTATGCCCGTCCACGTAGTACCGGATCGACTCGTCCGCCAGCAGGCGAGCCGCCAGCGCGCGGTCGGACGTGGATTCCACCGTGCGATTCATCTGTACCGGTTTATAGTAGCAGTCTCCGACGAAGGCGACGCCGCCCACGCGCACGACGACCGAATCGGGCGCGTGCTGCCCGCCCACGTGCTCCAGGTCAAACCTCATGCCGTCGACGTGAAGCGTGAGTCCGTGCGTGAAGGTGAGCGACGGCACGACGACGTAAAAGCCGTGCCAGTCGTCTATCGCCCGGTGCATCGCCATATACATCGCTTCCGTTGCCGGGTTGCGCCGAATCTCCTCTTCGATGAACGTATAGCTCCAGGGGCGCGCCGCGCGTTCCAGCAGCAGTTCGCGGGATAGTTCATGCGCCACGGCGGGCGCGGAGAACACCTGCGCCCCAAACACGTGATCCCAATGATGGTGGGTATACAGAATGTGGCTGACAGGTGGTAGCTGCGCGGCGTTCAGCGCGTGCGCGATCCGCCGGGCGTGGCGAGGGCTGTTCCCGGCGTCGACCAGCACCGTTCCCCTGCCCGTGGCAATGACGCCGACGTTTGGCTCCACCCGGTTACCGTTCGCGTCGGCGGGATACAGCCAGACATTGTCTGCAATCGGAACCAGCGCTTCAGGCATACGACAAGCCCCGGAACAACTATCCCGACGAAAGGGCTGTCAGTCTACACCGCCTCCGAAGCACTTGGCAACGGTATTGATTCATTCTGCACGAATCAGCTTGCGATTGCCCGCGAAGATGGCTATACTCTGTGCAAGCAATAGAGGTGCTCTCTGCCCCGGATGGCAAGAGCAGCAATGGCGAAGCCGGTTGAAGTCCGGCGCTGACGCGCAACTGTACCCTCGTTCCGAGGAAGCCAGGTCGCCCGCCTCGATTGCGTTCTACGACCTTCGCGATGGTGAGGTCAGGAACGAGCCACAGGCGTTTGCCGCTTTGGCGATCCTCCTGACCCCGGTGCAGCCGGGGTTTTTGCTTCCTCAGCGTCGCGGCGTGATCGGCTGAGGACGCGACGTGACCTCCATGACCGCCCAATCCACCTTCCTCTTGGCAAAGCAGACGCCCGGTCGCCGCCTGCTCGTCGTGTGCGCGATGCTCGCGGCATTCTTGCTGCTGGCGGTGATGATCGCCGTCGCCAGCGGTCCCGCGCCGATTCCCTATCAGGCTGTTCCCGGCATCGTCCTGCACGGTCTTGGCGCGCCGCTCGACCCTGCCGTTCCAGCCAGCCAGGTCACGATTGTGCATCAGGTACGGCTGCCGCGCGTTCTCGCGTCGATGCTCATCGGCGCGGCAATGGCGGTCTCCGGCGCGGTCATGCAGGGCATCTTCCGCAATCCGCTTGCCGATCCGGGCATTCTCGGCGTCAGCGCGGGCGGCGCGACCGGCGCGGTCATCGCGTTTGCCTCCGGCGCGGCGCTGGCGGGCATCTGGGTGGTGCCGCTGTTTGCCTTCGTCGGTTCGCTGCTCGCGGCGATGATCGTCTACCTGCTCTCGCTGGAACGCGGACGCACGCAAACTACCTCACTGCTGCTCGGAGGCACCGCCCTCAACGCTTTCCTGACGGCGATTATCTCGGCGGTGCTGCTTGCCATTGACGAAGCCGCGGAGTCGCAGCTCGTGATGAGCTGGCTCGTCGGCGGGTTGGCGGGGCGCGGCTGGCGGCACCTCCTCACGATTATCGCGCCCACGCTCATCGGCATCGCCCTTCTCTACAGCTACAGCCGTGACCTCAACCTGTTTCTGCTCGGCGAGGATACGGCGCAGGGCTTGGGCACGAACGTCCCACGCACGCGCTTTATCCTGATCGGTCTGACCGCGCTCATTACGGGCGTCAGCGTCAGCATCGCGGGTCCGATTGGCTTCATCGGATTAATCGTGCCGCACGTGCTGCGGCTCATCATCGGACCGGATCACCGCGTCCTGCTGCCCGCCAGCGCTTTGGGCGGCGCGCTGCTGCTGGTCGTCGCGGATACGCTGGCGCGGCTGGTGATCCCCTATCAGGAGATGCCCGTCGGCATCATCACTGGGCTGATCGGCGGACCCTTTTTCCTGTTTCTGTTGTGGCGTCTTCGCCGCAACGCGCGGCTTTTGTAGTGTGGACCAGTAGAGATCGATGAGTCTGTTTGGGGCGCGAACGGGGCAAACCGCTTCGCAGTCTGTGCCTACGGCACAGACCCCCTGAGCACCGATTTCAGGGGGGTGACGGTTTGGGTTCTCCCTCCCCGACTTCGGGGAGTGAGGCAGAGGGTGGGGTTCCCAGGCTAGCAATCAGGCGAACGGCGCTACTTCCTATTATTTCAGAGGAGCGAATCATGAAACGAAGTCTTTTGCTGCTCGTGATCGTGCTGTTCAGCGGGTTTATCGTCACCGCGCAGGACGACTTTCCGCGCACGTTGGTAGACGCGCTCGGCAATGAAGTCAGGATTGAAGCGCCGCCGCAGCGCATCGTCAGCGCGAGCCTCGCGATTGACGAAATTCTGCTCCCCCTGGTCGGCGCGGAACGCCTACTGGCGATCACCGCTCTCGCAAGCGATCCGGGGATTAGCAACGTCGCCGTGCAGGCGGGCGAGGTACAGCAGCGCATCGCCTCGCGGAACGACACCGAGCAGATCATCGTGTTAGAGCCGGACATCGTCTTCATCGACCGGTTTACCACGCCGGAAGTGGTGCAGCAGTTACAGGACGCGGGTATCCCCCTCTTCACGATGGATTTCGCCGCCAGCCTCGACGCGGTGCGCGCCAATATTCGCCTGCTCGGTCAGGCGGTGGGCGAAGACGATGCCGCCGAGGGTTTGATCGCCGCTATGGACGCCGACATTCAGGCGGTGAGCGACGCCGTTGGTGAGGTGGAAACACCCGTGCGCGCCCTCTTCCTGACTCCCGGCAATTATACGAGCGGGGTCGACTCCACGATCAGCCAGATCATCGCCGCCGCGGGGGGTGTTGACGTCGCCGCCGAAGCAGGGCTGGAACAGTTCGCCGCTGTCTCGGACGAGTTCATTATCGAACAAGACCCCGACGTGATTCTGCTGGCAGGCTGGACGCCCTACGACCCAACCTTTGTCGACACGATGCTCAACAATCCCGCGTTCGCCAACCTGAGCGCCATCCAGAACGGGCGCGTGTACATCGCCAATGACGCCCATCTCACCTCGATCAGCCACTTCATTGCCGAAGGCGTGAAGGACGTTGCCGCCTATCTTTACCCCTCCCTGTACCCGGACTATCCCCTGACCGTGACCGATGCCACAGGCGAAGACGTCGTGGTCGCCAGCGAACCGGGCGGCGTGGTCGTGGTGGGCGAAGCGACGATGCAGGCGCTGACCCTGCTGGTGGACGAGATGGAGGAGAATCCATTCGACATCATCAACGCCGATCTGGAGGACGCGACCATTGGCGGCGCGGGCGATGTCGTCGTCTTCGCGCCGCTGCCCGCCGATGACCTGCCCGGTGTTGAAGGCGCGGACTCGGTTACCTATGTTCGCGTCTACGACGGCGACTCCCCCGCCGAAGTCGTCGCCAATCTTGAGATCATGGGCGACGCGCTGGATGCGCGCGTCGCGGCGCTCGACACCGTTGCCACGTACACGGACATGCTTGAAGCGCAGGCAGCCAGTTAACTGCCTTCTTTGGGAGGATGTTTTGGCATGTTAAAGGCGTATAATATGAGCGACGAGAACCCACCGTGTCATAGGAGATCGTATGTCGAGGCTTTCCTACTCTAAACGTCTCTTGACCCTTCTTACCGCTGCGTTTGCCATGATAGGGCTTGGCGTGAGCGCGGTGCTTGCAGCAGAGGTCGTCGACGCACAGGATGTGATCCTGAGTGCTAGCGCGAATTGTGAGGATGCCGATCTTGACATCACATTCCGATCAGAAGATGTTGACCGGGAATACGGCAAGATTACGAATGAGAACGGCGACGTATTAGGGTTGTTCGAGCAGGACTCAAGCTTTGACAACTTCAACGGAACGTATGAAGGCTATGGTCAACCGGTCGATCCTGACCAGCCGGACGGCACGATCATCGGTTCATACGCCTACATCGGACAGACGCCGCCGAGTGCACAGACGACCGGCGAATTCTTCGTGCTGTATCGCTGCGATACCGACGGTAACAATGATGTCCTTTACACCTGCGCCGGACCCTACGGCTCCTGTCCAAAGACGGCGTTGCAAGGTCTCGCGGCGCTTAACGACGATCAAATTCTCGCCGGTCCGCCGTGCATGAATCTGTTTGACGGTCGCGTGAACAACGACCAATCGCTGGACTGCGCCGCACCGGTCGCCATCTATCAGAACACAGCACTCGGAACGATTGACGTCTATGCGATTAACCCGACCACAGGCAGAGGCACGCTTGTCATTCGCCTCACGCCCATCGCGGGTCCGACGGACGTCAACCAGACGTTTGAACCCGTGTCCAATCCGTTCACCGGAAAGATTATTCAACTGTTCCAGCTTACCAGCGGCGAATTCCAGCTCATGACCGAATACGCCGATGCGAAACCGTATATTGTCGTCTGGGGCGCGGGTACACTTCGCCATCTGGCGGCTTAAAGCGATCAAACGAACGGGAGGGCGCGGCTGGCTA
>CALMDI010000101.1 GCA_937864975.1 uncultured Chloroflexota bacterium
GCAACTAGCAATCACAGTAAGAGATTATAAAGGGCGGTATGTTTGGTAGGGGCTTGGCGCGCCAAGCCCCTACGACTCCGCACTGGCTCCCTTTCTCCGTTTACGGGCGCTCAGGGGGTCTGCCGTCGCGCTTCCGCGGGGTGGGGTTTCCGTGACGAGTAATCGCTGTCCTTCAAGGACCTCGTTCCGTCGGAGCGAGCATCGCTCGCCCTCGTTGTCGAACGATAGGGGATCAACACCTGCAATTCTCAATTCTGGTTTCTCGATGCCGTAGGGGATGAACGTCCGGCTCGTTATAATGATAGCGAATCAGAGAAAGGCGAGCAGCGCCGCGTGGACACTTCGGCGCATCATCCCCCCTTCGATACGCCCTTTCCGACCGGAGCGATCCCACGGACGCGCGCCTCGCGCCCGCCCCGGACGATGGGCGCGCTGGTCGTCACGCTGGCGGCGCTGCTGCTTGCCGGGATGATCCCGGCGCTGGCAGGCGCGCTGCTGGCAGCCCGCGCCCTGCCCGCGGGCGGCGACCTGCTGTTTTATTCCAATCGCGACGGCAACATGAACCTGTACCGGGCGGACGTGCGTACGCGAGTGCAGCACGCCGTAACACGCCACCAGGCGGAAGACCTCGCCGCTGCCTGGTCGCCCGACGGCGAGCAGATTGCTTTCATCTCCTACCGCGACGGCAATTCCGAAGTCTACGTGATGAATGCCGATGGCAGCGACGTTCGCCGCATGACTCACAATGACTTCAACGACTTCGGTCCGGTCTGGTCGCCCGACGGTCGCCTGATCGCGTTCGAGTCCTACCGGCTTGGTTATCAGGAAATCTATGTGCTCGAACTCGAAACGGGCAACATTCGCCGCGTCAACTTCAACGGCGGCGCGTACAGCACCAAGCCGTCGTGGTCGCCCGACAGCCAGCACCTTGTCTTTTATGCCGACGACCGGCGCGACCCGGAACTCTACATCGCGTCGATGGACGACATGCGCGTGCGGCGGCTGACCAGCAATCGCTTCAACGACTGGGAGCCGGTCTGGTCGCCGGATGGGGAGTGGATTGTTTATTACGCGAACACCGCCGCCAACGTCGATCTCTACGCGATGCGCGCGGAAACAGGCGATATCGTCCGGCTGACGTACCACCTGAGCCGCGACTGGCTGCCGACGTGGTCGCCAGATGGTCGGTGGCTGGTGTTCGTTTCCGAGCGCAGCGGCACGCCCGCGCTTTACGCGCTGGACGCGCAATGTATCGGCTCCGAAACAGGTTGCAGCGACAGCGCTCGCTCGCTGGGAAGCGTTCCCGTCGCGACCGAAGCGGCTTTCTGGTCGCCCGGCGGCGCTCAGGTGGCGCTGGTCTCGTCGCGCGACGGCAATCTGGAGATTTACGTCCTCGACGCGCGCTGCATTGCCGAGGCGCGGGAGTGCGATTCGGGCACGACGCGGCTCACGTTCAACCCTGCCCGCGACCGCGCGCCGGTCTGGCGTCCCTAATCTGTAATCTTTCTCGCGTAGCCCTGTACGGGCGACGGTGATAAACTTCATACCATTCTCCTGTGCGCCCAGTTGGAGTGAAGCCGAATGACCCATTGGAACTCCTTCAACGACTTTCTCCGCGATGCTCTGGAAGCCACCACCGACGAGCAGCGACAAACGCTTGTCGACGCGCTGCTGGCGAGCCGCGCGCAGTTTCCGTGGATCGAGGGCAACAGGGCGACGTTCATCCTGTCTCGCCTGGGCGTCCAGACGGCGGCGGTTAACCTCGACACCATCCCCGCAGACCCGCCGTTCGCCATGATGACGAATCTACCCGGCACGACGCTCTGGTACGTCACGCGCGAATTTCAGGCGGATGATCTGCTGGATTACATGCTCGCCATCGACGACCCGCTCACGCCGCTGGCGGGCGAGCAAAACGTGATCGAGCGCGTCTCGCGCCACTGGCAGGTTGACCCCTCGAATCCGCTGCGTATGGACACGCCGCAGATGAACGTCTCCGTCCTGCGGATGAACGCGGCGCGCCCGTTCCCCGATTGGGCTGCCATGCCGCGCGTCCCCCGCGGGCAAATTCTGGAGCACACGGTCGACAGCGCGCAGGTCGGGTTTTCGGGGCGGCGGCTGTGGGTATATACGCCGCCAGGCTATGAGAATGCCGCGGGCGCGCTGCCGCTGCTGGTCTTGCACGACGGGCAGTGGATGATCGGTCCGCTTCAGGTGCCCTACATCGCGGACGCGCTCGTCAAGCACGGACGGATTCAGCCAGCAATCATCGCCATGCTTCAGAGCGGCGGGCAGGATGAGCGCCTGCGCGAGTACGTCAGCAACGACCGCCACTACGCCTTCCTGCTGACCGAGCTGCTGCCGCTGCTGCAAACGCAGTATCGCGTGGATTCGACGCGGATCGGCGTCGGCGGCGTCGCGCTCGGCGCGCTGGCGGCGGCGCACGCCGCGCTGAACAACCCCGCCGTCTTTGCCAACCTCATCATGATCTCGCCGCCGCTTGGCAGGGGCGCGATGCAGGAGCAGCTTGCCGCCTATTCCGAGCGATTCGCGGACGCCGAGTTACTGCCCAGGCGCATCTTTCAGAGCGTTGGACGCTACGAAGCGCGGTCGCGCTTCGTCCGCCCCGCGCAGTCGTTGCAGGAATCGCTTCAGTCGCGCACCAGCGTCGCCTACAAGTTTGCCGAGATTGGCAGCGGTCACGGGCTGGTGGGCTTCCGCAGCATTCTGCCGGAAGCGCTGTCATGGATCATCCCAAAGAATGAGGCGTAGCCGCGAGACGCCTCGTAAGCTCCTTTCCTCGAATGAATTCGTGAGAGGAGCTAACCGTGCATCGTTCGTTCCGCGTAACCTTCATCCGCATTGCCCGCCTGAGCGCAGGTTTGTGCCTCGCGCTTGGTATCGGCGCAGCCCACGCGCAAGACCCCTTCCCACAGAATAATGGCGAGCTTATCTTTGCCCGGCTGGCGAATGGCGCGCCCGGCGGCGATGGCGTTTACGCCATTCAGCCTGACGGCACGGGCGAGCGCCCGTTGTTCCTGT
>CALMDI010000102.1 GCA_937864975.1 uncultured Chloroflexota bacterium
TTCCCGCCGGAGCCGTCCCCTTGAAGCGCACCCGACCGACCATGTTCTGACCGAGGTCGAAAACCCAGCGGTGCCGGTCGAAGCTGCTTCGATTGCGCGGATCGGCAATCGGGCGCAGTTCGTCGGCACGTCGGACGACGGGACCATTAGTAGCAACAATCGCCATCCCCGGATCGGGAAAAACCTCGACGCCAGACCAGCGAGAATCGTCCACGTGGACGGTATCCCAACCTGCAAGCTCGCGGCGAGCGTCATAGGCTTCGCCCATGATGAGGTCGTTGTGCAGGATCGGACTAAACGCATGTTTCCAGCTCTCGTCAGTCGCAAACGTCACGCGGCTACCGTCGATCAGAGTCACTTCGAGTTGAGCCAGCAGCAGCGGACGGTCGGCGTATTGCTGGCGGTGCGTCCAGCCGATGTGTCCCGCAGCCCAGCCGTCACCAAGGACCGCGCCGATAACGTTCTCGCCTTGCAAAACCTGCTCGCTAACGTCATATACCTTGTACTGCACGCGCTTGTGATAGTCCGTCCAGCCGGGGTTGAAAACGTCATCGCCGACAGGCTGACCGTTGATCGAGCACTCGTATAGACCGAGCGCCGTCACGTAAAGCCGCGCGGACAAGACCTCGCCGGGCACAGTAAATGACTTACGAAGATAGGGCGCCGGGACAGTGCTTCGCGGTCCCCCGCTCAGTCCCGCGCCGATCCACTCAGCTTGCCAATCCGTCCGGTTCAACAACCCAAGCTCGAACCAGGCGACCTCAGATAGTATCGCCGCGCCAGTTTCATCCCATACCGTCACGCTCCAGCAGACTCGCTGCCGCGAATCGAGGGGCTGCCCCTGATAGACCACGTGGACAGATTGATCAGATTCGACTTTGCCGCTGTCCCACAAATCGCCACTGCCGAGACGCAGTTGTTCAGTCGTGCTGGCAGCCAGAACGCGGTATGCCGTTTGCCGAGCGCCCTGCCGGTCGGTATGCATCTGCCAGCCAAAGCGAGGAGCCGTCACGTCGATGCCCAGAGGATTTGAACGGTACTCACAAATGAGATGGGTAATTTCGGTCACGATTGTTCCTTACGACTGACGAGCAGGATAAAGGTATAAGCTTCCTGATATATATCGCATGGGTCATTCGTGCGAAAACGTAGTTCAAAAATGGGTTCTCTAGACGACTTTGCCATATCCATTACCCACTAGCCTCCGTCAATAGCAGCCGTTTAAGTGGTCTGACCCCGTGACAAAACGCCTCTCGGCGCGGAACGCCCGCCTACCGTATCGGCATCATTTCGTATCACGAATGCAATCTCAGGTCGCAATCGGTTGACATCGGTTATATTCGTCGCTACATTGTATATAATCCTGGATTGTCCGCATACTGGAAGGGGGCGCCGAGTCACGATCAAGGGGCTGTAGTACATAAATCCATAATGAACGTCATCCTATTTTGAGACAGGAGAGCTGTTCTATGCGAACTAAACTCGTTACATTAGTCCTGCTCGTCGTCATGCTGCTCCTCAGCGTCGGCTTCGTCGGCGCGCAGGATCAGCCCACCCTCTCGGTCTGGATTCCCCCTGTATTCACCGAAGCGCAGCGGAACCTGCTCGACCGCTGGGCGGCAGAGCGCGGTGTCACGCTCGAAGTCGAAGTCTTCCCCATTCCGTTCGAGCAAAACCTGCTTGCCCGCTGGGCAGCAGGCGACCGTCCCGACATCCTCTACTTCCATGCCATCGGTAACTGGATTGTCCAGTTGAATCCGCCAGCGAATTTGCAGCCGCTGTCCGACGAGCCGTTCGTCGAGCGCACCATTCCGGGCATCCTCGACAAGTCGTCGTCGTATCAGGGCGAGATTTACGGCGCGGTGCTCGACTATCCTTACCTTGATGGGGTGTTCTACAACAAGCAGTTGTTCGAGCAGTACGGCTGGGAAATCCCCACCAACTATGAAGAGCTGGTCGCCCTGTGCGAGCAGATCAAGACCGACGCGCCCGACGTTGCCCCGATCTACACCGGTGGCGGCGCTCAATGGCCCCTGCAGGTGCTGCCGTTCATGCTCTGGAACGACGCCATTATCGAGAACGACACCATCGCCATGCTGAACCGCAACGAAGTTCAGTTCACCGACCCGGCGTTTGTCGATGCCGTCCAGAAGCAGAAAGACCTTCAGGACATGGGCTGCTTCAACGAAGACCTGCTGACGGCGACGTTTGAAGGCGAGCAGGAAGCCCTCATGACCGACCAGGCGGCGATGGTTTTCCAGGGAACCTGGATGGTCGGCGCGCTGCTCGACTCCTACGGGTTAGAAGCGATTGACGAGAAGGTCGGTTTCTTCGGGCTGTCCACCAATTCAAATGTCGTCTCCTGGCAGACGACCGGCTCCGCAGTTTATGCCCCGATCACCGGCGACGCCGAAAAAGAGGCGCTGGCACGCGAGTTCATCAACTGGGCATCGGGCGAGGGCTATCAGGGTTATCTTGACGAGGCGCGCCAATTCCCAATTCTTGAGGGCTATGAGTCGCCCGAAGACGTGCCGATTGTGATGCAGGAAGCCAACGAAGCCTTCCTGGCAAACGGCGCGCCGCAGTACCAGCAGACGCTGGTTGCCACCTATGGCGCGTTCGAATCCTACCTGTCGGAGATGGTCTCCGGGCAGATCACGCCGCTGGAAGTCATGGAGCGCATGAGCACGGAGTTCACCCGCAGCGCGCGTCTGCTTGGCATCCCCGGCTTTGAATAATGACTGAACGGCAGCTTAAGAGCGGCTCGGCGGGCGCGACCGGCAATCCGGTCGGCGCGCGCCGCCGGGCGCTTCCGGTCTGGGGCAGCTTCCTGCCCCGGACCCTTTATCAATGGCAAATTGCCGCGTTTCTGTTCCCGGCGCTGGCGCTGATCATCGCATTTTACATCGTGCCAAACGCGATGAATTTTTACCTGTCACTCACCGACTGGAGCACCTATAAGTCAGAGATCAACTTCATCGGCTTGCGTAACTTCACCGACCTCTACGCGACCGGCGAGTTGTTTGGACCGCTGTGGGTGACGCTGCGCTACGCCTTCTTCGTGATGATCGCCGAGAATATTTTCGCGCTGGCGCTCGCCCTTGCTCTCGAAGAGTCGACGCCGTTTAATATTTTCCTGCGTTCCGTCTTCTTCATTCCGGTGCTGATCTCGACGCTGGCAGCGGGGTATGCCTATCAGGGCATTTTCGCTCCCAATGGCGTCTTTAACAATCTCATCAACACCTTCATCGTCCCGCTGGGATTCGAACCGGTACAAACCGGCTGGCTGGCGCAGGTCAATTTCACGCTCTACATCGTCGCGCTTGTCCACGCCTGGAAGTTCGGCGGCATCCACATGTTTGTTTATCTGTCCGGCTTGAAAGCCATCCCGCATGAGCTGGTCGAATCGGCGCGCGTCGAAGGCGCAAACGCCTGGCAGGTCTTTCGCCACGTGAAAGCGCCCCTGCTCGGACCCGCGTTCACCTTTAATATCGTCCTGACGCTCATCGGGGCGCTCTCAATCTTCGACATCATTCTGACGATGTCCCGCGGCGGTCCCGGTCGCGCGACCGAGGTCATGAATCTGGCAGTCTGGCGGCAGTTTGGCACCGGCGCGTTCTCGTACTCGACGGCGATCAGCACGCTTTTGTTCATTGTCATTCTCATCATTGCCATTCCGCTGATCATCGTGCTGCGCCGCCGTGAGGTACGTCTATGAGCGCGACTTCGTATCACCCGCCGTCGTTCCGGGAGCGGCTTTACCGCAACAGGTGGCATGTCCTCAAAAACACCCTGCTGCTTGCGTTCGCGTCGATTGCGATTTTCATCCCCTTCTGGATGGTGCTCGTTAACTCGGCAAAGCCGATTGGCGAGGCGAATCAGCTCGGCATTGGCTTGCCGCAGGAGTGGGCGCTGATTGAAAACTACACGACGGTCCTTGAAGAAGGCACGATGGGACGCGGCTTCATCAACTCCGTTATCGTCGTCGTGCCGTCGATTATTGGAATTGTGCTGTTCGGCAGCATGGCAGCGTGGGTATTTGCCCGGACGCAAAGCCCTCGTATCTCATTCCTCTATTACCTGAGCATCGCGGGCATTCTGATACCCCCGGCGGTGGTGGCGTCGGTGCGCGTTTTGCGAACCTTCGAGGAACTCGGTCCGCAGATCCAGTTGATTCTGTTTTACATGGGCGTTTATACGTCCTTCGCCATCTTCCTCGTGACAGGCTTCGTCAAGACGATCCCGATTGAGCTTGAGGAAGCAGCGCGCATTGATGGCGCGGGTCCGTTCATGATTTTCTTTCGTATCATCCTGCCAATGCTCAAGCCCATCATCATCACCGCCGCTTTTATCATGCTGCTGTTCATGTGGAACGACTTCTTTTATGCCTTTTTCTTTGTCGGCGGGGCGGGCAATCGCACGCTGGTACTTGGATTGTTCAGTTTTATCAGCGGCTTCTTCCAGCAAATTCGCTGGAATCTCGTCTTTGCCAGCGTCGTCATCGTCAGCCTGCCGCTGATCTTCGTCTTCGCGCTCGCGCAGCGGTGGATTGTCAGCGGCTTGCTTGGGGCAACGGTGGATAAATAACGGGGTATTGGGCAGGATTCACCCCTCAGCGTCAGGGAACCCTTTTTACGCACACGTCACCGGAGCCTTATGCCACAGCCCATTCGCATTCATCCCCAAAACCCGAAGCTGTTCGAGTTTCGCGGCAAGCCGTTGGTACTGGTGACCGCATCCGAGCATTACGGCGCGGTCATGAACCGCCCTTTTCGCTTCGAGCGTTATCTTGAAGATGCTGCCGAAAAAGGCATGTCCCTGACGCGGCTCTTCATGCTCTTCCGCGAACTGCAGACGGCGGTGAATCCCTACTCAACCTGCAAGCCGGAGTCGCCCGATTACGTAGCGCCATTCGTGCGTACAGGTCCGGGGCGCGCGCTCGATCAGGAACCCAGATACGATCTCGACCAGCCTAATCCTGAATTCTTCGACCGCCTGCACCGGTTCCTGTCGCTGGCGTCGGACTACGGCATCATTGTCGAGATCGTTCTGTTCAGCAACACCTATTGGGATGCGGTCTGGGCGCTCAACCCCCTGAACGCCTCCAACAATATCAACGGACTGGAACCCATTCTGCCTCAGCATTATATGAGCCGCCGCAGCGAAAAGCTCTGGGAGCGACAGGTCGCGCACGCGCGGAAGATTGTCGAAGAGACTAATCGCTATGACAACGTGATCTACGAAATCTGCAACGAGCCGATTGACATTCACGGCGGCGATAATCCCGACGCTGCCGAAATCAACAACTGGCTCAAGGCGCTGATACAGGTTGTTCGCGAGACGGAAGCCAGCTTGCCGAACCAGCACCTGATTGTCGGTCAGGAAGCGTGGCGACTGCGCGACATGATCGACTTCCAGCAGTACTCCGATCTGTCGTTTCACGATTTTGATTATGACGTGGTCAACATGCACCCGCTGCCGGGCACGATTTACGGCGGCAGGCGCTATGAGCTTGGGCACTTCATGTCGAAGCAGCTTCGACTGCGCGAGCTGCGCGACTACGGTTTAGCCACCTACGCCGAGCCAAAGCCGCTCAATCAGGACGAGGACAACATCGCCAGCCAGTACAAGGACTACGTTGGCTGGACGATTCACCGCAAGCGCGCGTGGACGACCGTGCTCACAGGCGGTCACTACGATTACATCGACTTCAGTATCCTGCCCTATCTCGAAACTGGAACTGAAGAATCCAACCGTTACCTGCGGTCGTGGTTCGGCTACCTGTCGGCGTTTATTCACTCGCTCGATCTGGTCAACGCGCGCCCGCTGCCGGGTATCGTCACGGCGCAGCCCCCGCACACGCTTGGAGTCCCCTTTGGCGTGGAAGGCTCCGACGTGGTGATCTATCTGGCAGACGAACGCGAACTGCCACAGGCGGCGCTGCTCCCGCAGGATGTGCCGATCATCCCCGGCGCGGGCGCGCCGATCCACGGCGACCTGGTGGTTGATCTACCGGACGGTGACTATCGTGTGGTGGTGTTCGATCCCAAAACCGGGTTGTACTCACCCGCAATCGCCGTTCGCGGCGGACTCGGAACCCGCATCCTTCTGCCAGAGTTCGTTCACGACATCGCCGTTCGCATTACGCGCGCAGCCGAAACCTCCCTTCGATAGGACTCATGACGATGCCCGACACCTTATACGCCAATTTTCAGAATGTCCCGCGAAAACACAGCGTGCAGCCGTTCTGGTTCTGGAATGGATCGCTGACGCCGGAAGAAGTGCAGCGGCAGATCGAGGCGATGGCGGCGCAGGGCGTGTATGGCGCGCACATTCACAACCGCAGCGGCTTGCGCCCGCGTTATCTTTCCGACGAGTGGTGGAAGCTCGTGCGCGCGGCGGTCAAGAAGGCGGCGGAAATCGGCTTTGAATTGTATACCTGCGACGAATACAACTGGCCCTCCGGTGAGGCGCGTGACTACGCGAACCCCACTTATCCCAGCCGCGTCATCTCGACCAATCGTGAATACCGGATGCGAAGCCTGAAGCCTGACTCGCGCACGGTACGCGGCGGTCAGCGCATCGAGATTGGCGAGCTTGGCGCGCACGATCACGCCGTCGTCGGCACACGCGAGACGTCGGGCGAGCTGGATGCGGGATCGCTGCGCGAGATCACGGACGAGGTTCGGGCAAAGGGCGGCGTCTGGCAAGCGCCCGACGGTTTATGGGAATTATTCACGTTCCGCCTTCACGAAACGGTCGGCGTGGACGGCGGGCAGGTTGACCTGATGAACCCGGACGCCGTTCGCACGTTTCTTGACATCATCTACGAGGCGTACAAAGTCCACGTTGGCGACGAGTTCGGCATGGGCTTTCGCGGCTTCTACGTCGATCACGAGGGCGATTATGGCTGGCGGCTGGCATGGACGCCGCGCCTGTTCGACGCTTTCCGAGCGGCAAAAGGCTACGATCTGGCGCCGATGCTGCCGCTGCTGCTGGAAGACGGCGGCACGCGCACACCCGTCGTTCGCTGCGATTATTTTGAGACGGTCGGCACGCTCTACGCCGAAGCCTTCTGGCAGCAGATTGGCGACTGGGCAGCGGCGAACGGCGTCCGCGCGACCGGGCACGTCTGGGAAGAAAACCTTCAGTCGCAGGTCGCCTTTCAAGGGGATCACTTTCAGATTCAGCGCCTTCAACACACCCCCGGCATCGACTCCCTGTTTGAATGGGGTCGCTTTCCGCGCCATTTCAAAGAAGCGTCGTCGGTGGCGGATTATCGCGGCACCGCCCTCACCGTCGAGAATCAGGGCGTGCAGGGGGTAGATAGCTTCCTCAGCCTGGAGCGAATCAAGCGTGCGACCAACATGCTTGGTGTCTGGGGAACGTCGGTCTTCATCCCGCACGCCGTGAACGGCAACCCCGACCGCATCGACTTCCCCGAAGACTGGTTCGAGCGGCAGCCGTGGTGGAAGTATTTCCATTATTACGCCGACTACACCGCGCGCATCAGTTATATGAATTCCGACAGTCGGCACGTCGCGAACATCCTGCTCTACTACCCCATCGAATCGGCGTGGGCGCACGGCGATGTCTGCTTCTCAGAATCGAAGTGGCACATGGGCTTCGACGGTCTCGATACCGAGCGGGGGCAGATCATCCGCTGGAACAATGTCGTCGACGACATCAACCAGACCTACGGCGACATCATCGACACGCTGCCCGCGCATCTGTGGGATTTGAACATTGCCGACAATCACTACCTGCGCGAGGCGACCGTCCGCGACGGCGAGCTGCGCATCGGCAGCATGGCATTCCGAGTGCTGATCCTGCCGCCAATGACGACGATTCGCCGCTCGACAGCCCAGCGCATCCGCGAGTTTACCGAAGCGGGCGGAACCGTAATCGCGGTCAGCCGACTCCCCTTCGACTCGATGGAAGCCGGACGCGAGGACGACGACCTGCGACGCAACTGGGAAGCCATTTTCGGCGTCGAAATCGTCCGCGAGGCGCAGCAGGGTCGCCTGCGCTTTGACGAGCGCGAAGCACCCAACAATCGTCGCGCGCTGTGGGTCGCGGATGTGGAAACGCTGCTCACCGCGCTGGATCGTCTTGCCGAGCGGGATGTCCGCGTTGTGCGCGGGGACGCCGACCACCTGTTCGCCCTGCACCGCATCAAGGACAATCGCCATTTTTACTGGTTCGTCAATGACACGGGGGTGCCAAAGCAGGTAGTCGTGGATGTGCCTGTGACCGGCGAGCCGCGACGCTGGAATCCTGAAGACGGCAGCGACGACGCTATCCTCTACACGTCGCGCGGCAGCCGAACCGAGCTTCACCTGTCGTTCGAGCCGTGGGGCGCGTTCTACGTGGTCTTTGACCCGGATGGGCAGGCACAGCCCGTTCGCATTGCCGAAACTAATGTGATGGAACCTCGATTAAATGTGAATGGCGCGGTCTCGATTCAGGGGCAGATTGCCGCGACCGGTACCCCTGCTCGCGCCCGTACGGAGCGTGACAGTCAAACGCTCGAAGGCTCGGCAGACGTTCCCGCGCTCGCGCCGATCCGGCTGGAAGGCACGTGGCAGGTGACGCCGCAGCGCCCAACCGCGTCCATCTGGTACGCGAAAACGCGAGCGGCGGCAGAAGGCGAAGCCGTGGCGCTCGGCTGGCACCTGCCAGACACCAACGATGCGTTCTGGCAGGACGAGTGGCTGTCGCCGGAACGCTTCAACATCCGGGACTGGTGGATTCTGGGTATCTTCGACTACCACGATCATCTTGGATTCAATGAGGTTATGCCGCCTGAGCGCGCGATTGACCTCGACGCCGAATACACCGGACGTCGCGACGAGAAAATCCGCTGGAAGCGCTATCACAGCCCGGAGCGCGTCGTCGACCTTGACCATGCCCTCGGCACCTCGGCTGAGAAGAAAATCAGTGTGCGCTTTGTGACGGCGTTCGCGCTGACTCACGTTTACTCACCGCGCGATCAGGACGTCCAGCTCCGCGTCGTCGCGGACTGCAACGCGAAAGTCTGGCTCAACGACGCTCTGCTGATCTCAGAGCGTGACGACCATCAGGGCTATCTGGAACTGCGCGACGCCTTCGGGATTGCCAGCCCTGCACGATTGAAGCAGGGATGGAATCGGCTGCTGCTCAAGGTGTCCCAGGGGACGCGCTTCGCGGGTATCTTCGGCTTTTCCGCCCGCTTTTGTGACACAAACGGTCACGCCATCCCCGGTCTGGTCTATGCGCCATCCCCCTCCAGTGAC
>CALMDI010000103.1 GCA_937864975.1 uncultured Chloroflexota bacterium
GCTGATCCTGATCGGCTTGCCGGAAGTGCTGCGCGAGCTGGATAGTTATCGCCTGCTGGCATTCGGCGTGCTGCTGGTCGTGACGATGCTGCTCAAGCCGGAAGGCTTGATCCCGCCATCCCCGCGCCGCCTGTCCGAAGTTGCCGCCGACCGCCACGCGCAGGAAGGGGCGCGCTCGTGAGCGACGTGTTACTGGACGTGCGCGGACTGACCAAGCGCTTCGGCGGCTTGACCGCCGTTCGCGCGGTGGACTTGCAGGTTCCGCGCGGCGCGATTGCCAGCCTGATCGGTCCCAACGGCGCGGGCAAGACGACCTTTTTCAACTGTGTCACCGGGTTTTACACGCCCGAAGACGGCACGATTCGCTTCGAGGGCAAGCCGATTCAGGGGCTTCGTCCCGATCAGATCGCGCAGCGGGGGATTGCGCGGACGTACCAGAATATACGCCTGTTCACCAATCTGACTGCCCTTGAAAACATCCTCGTCGGGCTGCACGTTCGGCTGCGCGCTAACCTTATCGGTTCGATCCTCAACACGCCGGAGGTGCGTCACGAGGAAGCAAGGGCGCTGGATCGCGCGATCGAACTATTGGAATTCGTGGGTCTGGCAGGGTGGGGCGACACGCTGTCGCAAAATCTCTCCTATGGCTTGCAGCGCCGCCTGGAAATGGCGCGCGCGCTGGCGTCCGGGCCACGATTGCTGCTGCTGGATGAGCCGACGGCGGGCATGAATCCGCAGGAAACTGACGAGATGATGGTCTTTATCCGGCGGCTGCGCGACGAGCGCGACCTGACGATCTTCCTGATCGAGCATGATATGAAGCTCGTGATGGGTATTTCCGATCAGGTGAGCGTGATGGACTATGGGCAGAAAATTGCCGAAGGCACGCCTGCCGTCGTTCAGCGCGATCCGAAAGTCATTGAAGCGTATCTTGGCGCTGCGCCCGTGGAGGACGCCGTGTCTGAAGATGTGGAGGTTTAGCGGAATGAGCCTGCTTGAAGTTCACGAGATTAATACGTATTACGGCAAAATTCATGCGCTCAAAAGTGTCTCGATCACCGTCGATGAGGGCGAAATCGTGACGCTCATCGGCGGGAACGGCGCAGGCAAGACGACGACTCTGAACACGATTTGCGGCATCACGCCTGCCACCAGCGGGCGGGTGATGCTGGAAGGACGCGACATCACTCAGACGCCGCCGCATGAGATTGTCACGCTCGGCGTCGTGCATGTGCCGGAAGGGCGCAAAATTTTTACGCGCCTCACCGTGCGCGAAAACCTGGAGATGGGTGCCTTTACGCGCCGCGACCATGCCATGATCGCTCGCGACATGGATTACGTTTTTGACCGTTTCCCGCGCCTGCGCGAGCGACAGAAGCAGCTTGGCGGCACGCTGTCCGGCGGCGAGCAGCAGATGCTGGCAATTGGACGCGCGTTGATGGCGCGCCCGCGCATTTTGCTGCTGGACGAGCCATCGATGGGATTAGCGCCGCTGCTGGTACGCGAGATTTTCAACGTCATCACGTATCTGAATGACGAGAACGGCACGACGATTCTCCTCGTCGAGCAGAACGCGCAGATGGCGCTCGCCATCGCGAATCGCGCCTATGTCCTCCAATCCTGCTACGTGTCCCGCGCGGGCACCGCACAGGAACTTCAGCACGACGAAGCCATCATCGCCGCTTATCTCGGCGTTTAAGTGCGTCTCCACAATAAAACAGGGACGCCGTTTAGGTCGTCCCTGCCTTTGCTAACTACTCAATGCCAGTCGCTAATCCCGACTGCCGCCGCCGAACAGGCGCAGCAGGAACAGGAACAGGTTGATGAAGTCCAGGTACAGCGTCAGCGCGCCGTAGATGCTCATACGGGCGACCATCGTGCCATCCGCCTGCAGCACCGGGTCTGCCGCCATCTGCTTCAGCTTCTGCGTATCGTAGGCGGTCAGCGCCGTAAAAATGAGCACACCAACGATGCTGATAACGAAGTCCACCGCCGTGCTGCGGAGGAACACGTTGACTATCATCGCAATAAACAGCCCGATCAGCGCCGTCAGCAGGATGCCGCCGAACCGGGTCAGATCGACGTTGGTGGTGTAGCCAATGACCGACATGGCGGCGAACAGGGCGGATGTCGTCACAAACGCGGCGACAATCGACCCCACTTCAAAATAAAGCAGCACAATCGACAGCGTGAATCCGTTCAGTGCCGCGTAGATCATGAACATGATCGCGGCGACAGGCGGCGAGACGCGCCGGATGCCCCAACTGATCGCGATGACGAGCACCAGTTCCGCGATGATCGCGCCAATCACGATGCCGGAATTGGAGCGCAGCTCGATCAGCGCCGAGTTCGTGGTGGTGAGGAACGCGACGGCGGCGGTGGTCAGCAAGCCGACGAACATCCATGCGTACACCCAGCGAAGGAGCGGACGGATTTCTGCGTAGGTGAGTGAAGACGGGATGGCGCGTTCGCCCGCCGAGCTAAAGAGAGACATGGTCGATCTCCAGCGTTCTAAATAAATGGTCATTCGAGTGTAACACAATTGCGTCGGGCGAGGCTCCCAGAATTGCGGGGGAGAAATGCAATTCGAGGGTTTGAATGAGTAGGGGCGCATCCACGTGTGCGCCCGGACGGGGCGAACATGCGCGGGGGCAGAGCAAGGTTCCGCCTTCAGATCACCGCAAGGCGGTGACCCCCGGCAAGGGTCCGCCCCTACTTCTTTAGACACTCCCAAAGGAAGCGGGACTTTGGGTGAGAATACCGATTACAGCAGCGACTCTAACCCTTCAAACAACCGTGTCAGCGCGCCGCGCGTCACCTCCGGCGGCAGCGCGTAGGAGAAGCGAATCCAGTTCGCGCCCGCCTGCGAGAAATATACTCCCGGCACGACGGCGATTCCGTAATTCTCGCCGAGGTACGTGAGAAGCCCTTCGGAGTCGCTCAGACCGCCCGCTTCGATATAGCGCGTGCAGTCGATGAAGGCATAATAGCCGTCTCCGAGGACGTAATTCACGCCCTTACCCGGCAAAATCTCCTTCATCACCAGGCGGCTCTGCCGGATCGGCTCGATGATCGGCGCGGCGGCTTCGGCAAAGCCCATCTCATAGGCGGCAATCGCCACCGCCTGCGCGTAGAACGCCGGGATGACGCCGTGGGACGCCTGACTCGTGATGTATTTAACCACCTTCTTGCCCGCCAGCAGGTGCGCGCTGCGGACGTTGGACGCGCCGAGGCTCTTGGTTAAGCCGTCGAGGAAAATCAGCTTTTCGCGCTCCTCCGGCGAGAACGCTTGCAGGATGACGTTGATGTCCGACGGACCGCTGTCGGTGACCCAGTGATAAATCCAGTCCAACAGCACGTAGGGGTATCCCGCGTCCAGCGCCGCTCGCGTTAGCTCGATCTGTTCGCTAAGCGGAATCGTGCGCCCGGTGGGATTATCCGGTGACGTAATAACGATGCCCGCGACCTTGCGTCCTTCGCGTGCGGCAAGCTCGGCGCAGGCGCGGATGCCCTCCGGGGTATAGCGCCAGCCGTCTTCCGGTCGCCCCGGCGCGAGCATCACGTTGAGTCCCGCCGCGTAAGGACCCCAGTTGTACGTAATCCACGGCACGCGCGAGACCACCAGCACCGAGCCGACTTCGCCCGTGCCGGTGCTGATCATGGCGGCATACGCTTTCTGCAAGCCGTCGCGCCCGCCCTGAACAAACACAATATTCTCAGCCGTCCAGCCAGAGGCAGGATCGAGATGCCAGTAGTGCTCGGCGGCGGCTTTGCGGAAACGGACGGTTCCCCACGGCTGGTCATACGCCGTGCCGTGTTCCACCTGAATCTGTAACGCGCGCTCCAGCAGCGCCACCGGCACACCGGGCAGGCTCGCGCCGCCATCGCCCTGCGACGCATCGAACGTGCGCGCGTCCGCGCCAACCTTCGCGCGATAAGCGTTGAGCGCATCCCGGATCAGGAACATGCGGGACGGGGGAATGTCCATCATCTCCGCCGGGTAGTCGTTGACCGGGATACGATGCTCCGGCGGCATGACGAGCTGCGGCGTATCGAGGTCGGCGAGAACGGGTTGCGTAGCCAAAGGGCGCCTCCAGTCGGATAGTTTTGGCTTAAACAAAAACACCCCGGTTGGGGTGCTGTGTTGAGCGCAGTCAGCCGAACACGTCCCCGGATTAGCGTGGAGGTGTGCCGGTATTCGTCATGGTGAGCAGAACGCGCAGCATCGATTGTTGTCCTGAACGCATCACACGCGACCATGAAACATTGTGACATATTCCCAAAACGCCGTCAATGTGCAAGCCATCCGAGAGGAACGGCGCCCGCTGGGACACTTTGCCTCAATGATGAGGGACGAGGTACGAGTCGAAAAAGTAAAGAACGCACTGTTATCTGAATTACTCGAACCTCATCCCTCGAACCTGTTATCTTCACGTCCACGACGTCTGAATGACGCCGCGCCGCCCGTTCACTCGCCAATCTGCGTCAATCGGATCCAGTGTCTCCGCCATCCCGGTCGGCAAGCCAACCACCGGATAACTCTTCAGCGTCCGCAGCAGGAGCAGCGGCGCGGGAAACCCGTTGACCGCCGCTTGCAGAGGGGTATCGGGCTGCCAGATGGCATCCCCGACTGTCCGGCGGTAATTGGCGTCGCCCTTGACGATGACCAGCGAGGCGTCGCGAAACAGGCGGTCGAGCCGTGGCGGCAGCTCCCAGAGAAAATGGCTGCTGTTCCAGAACAGGTCGGGTGCCAGCCGCAGCCGTCCCGCGATAAACGCATTCTGCAACCGCCTGCTCATCTGCCGGGCGTCGTCGCCGCGCGCCCCGCTCTCGAATATGTCGAGTAATTGCAGCAGGTCGCCGAGCGTCGCGTCACTCACGTAAGTCGGGTGAAACTTGAGGTGCAGAATAACTTGTTCCGCAACTCCGTCGAGCAGCCCGTCCGCCAGCGCCAGGTCCATTGCCAGTTCGGTGCCTGTATTGTCGTGGATGATGTGAATCACGCCGCCGTGACGAAGCAGGAATTCCGCCGCCTTCGCCTGATCGCCGACCAGCAAATCCGAGTCGATCCACGTGCCGCCGTGGGCGAGCGCCGCCGCGTAGCTCAGGTCAATCCGGTTGCCCCACAGCGCGTGAATGAGGAGCGCGGCAAGCCGTTCTTCCCGTTCCATTGAGCGCGTTTCAAGCGCCTGTTCCAGCGTTTGCCACAGCGCCAGGCTGGCGATTTCCTCGGCTTTTCGAGGGGCGAACGGGTCGCGTCCGGTTTCCCACCAGCGCACGGCTTGCATCAAATGCGCGTACACAAAGACTTCGGCGTAGAACCACCCGGTGGAGTCCCAGGTGTCCCCGGCATGGCGCGCGTGAGCGTCTGCCCAATCCTCATCATTCGGCGCGGGCAGCGACAGCATCGGAATAACCGCGCCTTCCTCAATCGTGTCGTGCAGATGATCGAGCGCGCGCTGAATCGGGGCGGGGTAGTCGGGATTCCACGCCTGCACGTCGCGGATAATCTTCGGAACTCGCACGCGCATGGTGTGGTTGGCGAAGGCGTTGGAGGCATCCGTGCGGATTGGGGACGGGCGGGAAAACGTATTGGACATTCGGCGCTTTTCAGGTGAGCGAGAGGCACAAGGTACGAGCATACCATTCCGTCCCCGGCGCGCCAATTTGCCCTCCCTGCGGGACTATGCTATATCGTGAGAGCAAACACACCACTGTACGGAGGACTGCCCCTTGCGCTTTTCACTTCACACCCTCAAGCGCGGTCTCCTCTTTTTCTGGGCGTTGTGGCTCAGCATCGTTTTTCTGACTAATCTGATGGATCTGCTGCGGTATTCCGGTATTCTCAACCAGAGTTGGACTTTTACATCCGGCAACCTCGACTTCATGGTGCAGACGACCGCCATTATGCTCGTGCCGAGACCCGTTGTGCTGCTCCTGTTTCTTGGCGTGCTGGTGTGGGAAGCCGCCTCGGCGCTGCTACTGTGGCGGGCGTTCGCCGCGTTCAGGGGTATTTTCGCGGGTGGATTGAACACGGTCTATACCGCGTTCGCCGTTAGCCTCGCGCTGTGGGCGGCGTTCATGATTGCCGACGAGCTGTTTCTCGCCTATGACGTCGAAGCCACGCATATGCGGATCTTCATTGCCCAGTTGGTCACGCTGCTCGCCCTTCGCTTGCTGCCGGAAGAAGGCGCCCTCGGCTGATCTGCTTTCTGCTTCGCGTTACCAATTTCCATAAAATGCGACAATCTCTATAGACGCTTGCACGGCGGGCTGTGCAGCGCAGGAGATAGGTCGTTTGGATTCTATCGGGAACTTAGCGGAGGTCACCGACGAAGCGCTTGCCCGCGCCGCGCGGCAGAATTCGGCTGCTTTCGCCGCGCTCTATCGCCGCTACGTCGCGCGTGTTTATCGCTACGCGCTGGCGCGGCTGGGCAGCGTGGACGACGCCGAAGACCTGACCGCGGAAACCTTTGAAGCCGCGCTGCGCGTGATCGGCTCGTTTCGCGGGGACGGTCCCTTCGCCGCCTGGTTGATGGCGATTGCGCGCAATCAGGTCATCACGCGCTATCGGACACGTCGCGACGCGCGGCCGCTGGAGGGCGTCGAGAGTCTGGCGGGCGACTCGCTGCCGCTCGAAGAAGTCGCCGGACAGCGTCTTATACTCGCGTCGGTATTGGAGGCATTGGCGCAGATGTCCGGCGATCACGCGGAGGTGATTCGACTGCGACTCTTCGCGGAGCTAACGACGGCGGAAACGGCGCGGGTGATGGGCAGAAGTGAAGCGGCGGTGAAAATGCTGCTGCACCGCGCGCTTCGCGAACTTCGAGCGCGTGAGGGGATTGAGGTAGGAGACGAGGTGCGCGATGAATGATGGTCACCTGCAATCCGACGAATTGAGCCGGTTCGTCGACGCCTATCGGCGCGACCCCCAAACGCATCCACCGTCGCGAGCGGCGAAGCTGGCTCAACACCTGATCGACCGTGCAGCCACGATTGCCCCGAATGCCGACTTTGTGAATGCGCTCGAACAGC
>CALMDI010000104.1 GCA_937864975.1 uncultured Chloroflexota bacterium
AGGACGCTCAGGAGCGCCCACGCGATAACGCCGCGCGCCAGCCAGCGCCAGTATCGCGCGGCACGAAGTCCAAACTGAAGAAGCTTTCCCCTTAGCATCAGGGCTAAGTATAGCAGGTAGCGAATCACGGACAGTAAGGGTCAGTTATCAAGGGAGTGCTGACCATTTAGGGCACGACCTATGGGCGAACCTACGTGTGCGCCCAATTAAAACCCAGACGGGCGGACACGCAGGTTCGCCCCTACCTATGCGGTTCGATTTGTCGTAAGGGCGTACCGGTTTGCCGCCTGTAACACCTACCGGACGGCGATGGCTTCCAGAATTTCTGAGGCGACGCGCTCGCCGCTTTCGCTGCCGCCGTTCATGTAGCCCTGATAGTCAAGGCTCGTATGCTCGCCCGCGAAGTGCAGCCCGCCAACAGGCTCCATCTCCGCGCCGCGGAAGCCGACGACCTGACCGGGCTTGTAGCAGGAAAAGCTGCCCAGCGCCAGCGGATTGCCGGGCCAGAAGAACCGGAATGCCTCACCCGCGTAAGCGTCGGCGGCGCCCGGAAACACCTGATCGAGCTGCGCCAAAAATTCGCGTGTCTGCGCCGACGTGAGCATTTCGCCCGCTTCCAGGCTGCGGCGTCCGCCGAGGAAATTCGTCAGGATGCCTGCCGTGCCCGGCTGCCCGCGCGACGTATCCCACGTCGCCTGATATCCCAGGTCGGTGAACGTGCTGCCGTTGCTTCCGTAGTTCTGCCAGATGCGCTCGGTAAACGCGACCATCAGCTTGCTGTTGACACCGTATCCCAACTCGTCAATGGCGCGGCGCTTGACGTCTGGCAGATCAACCTGAATATCCACCTGACGCAGCACCGTGAACGGGATCGCCAGCACAACCAGATCGGCGTCCATGTCGGTGACAGTGCCTGCCTGATTGACGGTCAGGCGGTAGCGGTTGTCGCTCATCTGGCGGATCGCTTCCAACTGCGTTTCCAGTTGAACCGGCGTCTCAAGCCGGTCGGCAAGACCCCACGGAATGCTGTCGTTGCCTTCGGCAATGTGATAGCGCTCGTCGCTCGACCCGTAAACGGAGAATTCACCCTCGTCCGTTTCGATCAGCCAGAGCAGGTTAAATGCGCTCTGCTCCTCAATCTCCAGCCCATATTCGCCGACGTAAGCCACGTCGAGGATTTTGCGAATAACGCTGCCGATCTCGTGCCGGTCGAACCACGCTGCCATGCTGATGTCGAGCGCTTCGCCATTGTTGGGGGTGGCGTAAGTCACGTCGCCGTCGCCTGTAAGCGTAGCTAAATCGCTGATGATGGCTGCCGCGACCGGGCGAAAGGTTTCCACGATCTCCGTGAAGGGAATCTGCCGACCATCAAAGAAGAAAAGCTCGGTTTCCAAATCGCCGTCCGCCGCGAACAGATCGGTGACGGTCAGCCCCAGTTCGTCCGCGAAGCCCAATAGGGATTCGTGATCGGAGTCAATTAACTCGCCGCCAAGCTCGGCAAGCTGACCATCGGGAAACGAATTACGTAGGGTGTACATACGACCGCCAACGCGCTGGTTGGCTTCGATCACCTGGGACGGAACTCCAGCTTGCTGCAGGCGATACGCGGCGGCTAAGCCCGCAATGCCCGCGCCGACGATGACGATGCGCGGCGCGGTCGCCGTTGGACCGAACTTCAAAAGCGAAGGTGGCATCGCCAAGCCTGCCGCCGCCACCGCGGCGCCTTTCAGGAAATCGCGCCGGCTGATGCCGCGTTCCGCCCGCGGCGTCTGTGCCGCCGAGCGCACCAGCGCGCAGTATTCCAGCATCTCATTTGTGGAAAGATCGTTGCGCTCGCAGTAGGCTGCAAGCGTCATCGCGCGTTGTAACCGGGAAAAGAGTTGCGTTCTTCCCACGATTCTATCCTCTGGAATGCGAAAGATGATACAGAGAAGATAGCAAAGTTGTGCGCGCGCCGTACCCATCAAAGGATGAAGTTTTCTCCATCGGATGGATGATTGCTATGATGATGAGAGACTCAAAAAGCATCGGAGCGTCATTGCAAAGCGATGCTTCTTACGCTGCTTCTCAGTCTGGACTCACTGTTCGCCGTAAAGCCAACGGTGATTGTATAACACGAGGAAACGCGCTGATACTCCGCATGATTGCGCGCCCAACATACGTCACGGCTGCTATTTTTGCCCAATAGGGGTTCGACAGTTTTGTATATTGTGCCTGCCGTGCAATAATTCAGATGCGATTAGACTAGCGCCAATCTAAAAACATCAGGCTTTGCCAGTTTACAGAAAGGATTTTTATCGAATGGCATCGTCGCCCGCCTCAAATTACGTTCACAAGACCGTCCCCCTGCACGAAGTGACCCAGAGCGTCGTCGCGACCGCGATGGGACGCGAGCCAGCCGATCTGATTATTCGGAATGCGCGTCTCGTCAACGTGAACGTCGGTCGCATTCAGGATGGCGTGGACATTGTCGTGCGACACGGTTACGTCGTGCTGGTTGGGGATTCCTCGCACGTCATGACCGGCGATCACACCAAAATTGTCGATGCCGCCGGTCGCTACGTGACTCCCGGTTTTATCGACACCCACGAGCACGTCGAAAGCAGCATGATCGACGTCCGAAGCTTCGCGGCGGCGGTGGTGCCCGAAGGCACGACGACGATTGCCTGTGACAACCACGAGATTACGAATGTCCTGGGCTTGCGAGCGGTCGAGCTGTTCAGCAATGCGGCTCAGGGCTTGCCGCTCAAAGTTCTCGTCGCCATGCCGGTCTGCGTGCCATCGATCCCCGGCTTTGAAGACGCGGGCGCGGTCATCACCGACCGGGAAGTGACCGAAGCCTATCGGCAGCAGTGGGCGCAGCTTCAGGGCGAGCAGATGAATTTTCCCGGCGTGATTTACGGCGACCCGCAGGTACACGCGATTACGGCGGCGTCGCTGCGTGAGGGCGTGGTGCTCACGGGTCACTATTCCAGTCCCGAAATCAACGTTGGGCTGCAGGCATTTATCGCCGCCGGAATCACCGGGTGTCACGAGGCGACGACGGCGGAAGAGGCGATGCGGCGGGCAGAACTGGGATGCTACGCGCAGCAGCGTTATGGAACCGCCTGGCTGGACATGCCGCAAACGCTTCGCGCTGTGCTCGACAACCCCGGCATGGACACGCGCTTTTTCACGCTGATCACCGACGACGTCACCCCGGCGACGCTGGTCGAAGATGGGCACGTGAGCCGCGTGGTGCGCGATGCAATCAAGCTGGGACTCGACCCGGTAACGGCTATTCAGATGGTGACGATCAACGCCGCGCAGATGCTGGAGAAAGCTCGCTGGATCGGAACGGTCTCGCCCGGTCGCGCTGCCGACATGCTCATCATCAGCGATCTGGAAAATCTGGTCATCGATCAGGTCTACGTGGATGGTGTGCTGGTCGCGGAAAACGGCAGGATGGTGGTCGAGTTCGCGCCGCACGATTACCCGGAGTGGGCGGTTAATTCGGTGCATCTCGACCCGATCGACGAGAGCGATTTGCGGGTGCCGTATGCGGGTGACGCAGCTCGCGTGCGCGTCATGCGAATCCATCCGGGCAAAGTCCACACGACAGAAGAAATCATCGACCTGCCCGCGCGCGGTGGCGCGCTGACCGCCGACGCCTCGCGCGATCTTGCTAAGGTCGCCGTGTTTTACCGTCACGAACAGCCGGTCGATGACAACGCCCTGAAGGGGATTGGCTTTGTGACCGGCACGGGCTTTAAAGAGGACGTCGCGTTCGGCTCTACCGTCGCCCATGACTGCCATAACCTGATGGTCATGGGCACGAGCGACCGGGCGATGGTGAAGGCGGCGAATACGCTGATCGACGTGAAAGGCGGCATGGTCGTCGTCGTTGGCGATGAGGTGACCGTTCTCCCGATGCCGCTTGCAGGGCTGATGTCGTTGGATTCGGCTCAGGCAGTCACAGATCAATTACACGCTCTCGAAGCAGCGTTCCGAAAGGGCGGCTCAAGCCATCCGTCTGTCGAGATGACACTGAGCCTGATTCCGTTGATCGTTCTGGTCGAGCTTCACGTCTCCAATCGAGGGCTGGTCTCGCTTAAGCCCGGTTCGCCGCCCGAATTTGTCGAATTGGTCGTGAGTTAGGGGATTAACGGGCAAGCAACACCTCGCGCCCGTTTCAACAAGGATGATTTGCATGGATTCAAGGAGAGGAGCAAGAATGACTACGGCACCAAATTCAAGACGTGTAGGACTTCTGTTTGTCGCGTTACTCCTGCTGGTTGGGGTAGGGGTTGCGCCGTCCGCAGCGCAGGAGGACGACGGGCTGACGATTGGGATGCTTCTGGTCGGACCCTACAATGACAACGGCTGGAGCCAGGCGCACTACGAGGCGGGGGAGTACGTGGTTGAAAATCTTCCCGGTTCGGAATTGATTTATCTGGATCGCGTCAATCCCGCCGACCGACCCGGTACGACGCCCGATCTGCTCGCGGAAGAACTGCTGGCGCAGGGAGCGGACGTGATTCTGTTTACGTCCGACGATATGAAAGACGCCGCAACCGAGTTCGCCACCAACAACCCGGACGTTCCGGTTATTCACGTGTCGGGCGATCAGGCGTGGGAAGAAGGCGAGAACTATCTGGGTCTCGAAAACCTGGGCAACGTGTTCCCGTTCGTCGAGCCTGCCAAATCCATCGCCGGCTGCGCCGCGGCGCTGACCACCGAGACGGGTCAGATTGGCTATCTCGGACCGCTCATCAATGACGAGACGCGGCGTCTGGCGGCAGCGGCTTACCTCGGCGCTAAATACTGCTGGACGGAATACCTCGGCAACGATGCAGCAGACCTCGACTTTCGGGTGGACTGGATCGGCTTCTGGTTCAACATTCCGGGCGTGACGGCAGACCCGACGCAGGTCGCCGACAACTTCTATAACAGCGGCTACGACGTGGTCATCTCCGGGCTGGATACCACCGAAGGTCTCGTTCAGGCGCAGGCGGCGGCGGAAGCCGGTAACCGGGTGTTCAACGTCGCCTACGACTACGAGCGCGCCTGCGACATTGCCCCGGAAGTCTGCCTGGGCGTAGTCGTGTTCAACTGGCGTCCGCTTTACCTCGCGGAATTGAGCGCGATTGCCGAGGGAACGTGGGAACCAAGCTGGCAGTGGCCCGAGCCGAACTACGAGGAGTTCACCAATCTGGATGCCAGTACGAGCTTCTTCGTGACAGGTGAAGCGCTGACGCCGGAAGTCTCCGAGCAACTGGCGCAGTTCCAGGAGGAACTGGCGGGCGGCTTGAACCTGTGGGCAGGTCCGGTGAACTTGCAGGATGGCACCGAGTTCGTGGCGGAAGGCGAAGAAGCCACCCCGCAGCAAATCTGGTATCTCCCGCAGCTTCTGGAAGGCATGGAAGGGCAGAGCGTGCCCGAATAGTCGGTCGCCTGTGAGGAATGATTCGGATAGAATGCAGAGGCACAGAAACTTATTTCTGTGCCTCCATCTTCTTTTTGAAAGCGCAGCGGATTCTTTATGCAGGTTGAGTTTCGACACATCCACAAGCATTTCGGTTCGGTTCACGCCAACAACGACATTGATCTGACCATCCCCGGCGGCAGCATCCAAGGACTGCTGGGGGAAAATGGCGCCGGAAAAAGCACGCTTATGAAAATATTGTCGGGCTTTATTCCGGCGGATTCCGGCGACATTCTGCTCGACGGTCGCGTGGTCAACATCGACTCGCCCGTCGGAGCCATCGCGCACGGCGTGGGGATGCTCCACCAGGATCCGCTCGATTTCCCGCCCATGCGCGTCGTCGATAACCTCCTCATCGGCAGTTCAACGAGGCTTTTTCCCCGAAAGCAGGCTGCGGTCAGGGCGCTCCAGCAGCTTCAAAAGGATTTAGATTTCGCGATTAATCCCGAAGCCTACGTCGATACGCTGACGGTGGGCGAGCGCCAGCAACTGGAGTTGGTGCGCCTGCTCTGGCTGGGCGCGAATGTCCTCATTCTGGACGAGCCGACGACAGGCATCAGCGCCAACCAGAAGACGAAGCTGTTCCGGGCGCTGCGATGGCTCGTGTCGCAGGGCAAAACTGTCCTGTTCGTCACCCACAAGCTTCAGGAAGCCGAAGAACTGTGTGACCGCGTCGCGATCCTGCGGCATGGCAAGCTCGTGGGTGAAATGCCGCCGCCGTACCGTACCGCCGACTTCGTGGAAAAGATGTTCGGGCGACCGATTGAGCTTCCCGCGCGGCAGGCGGCAACTCCCGGCGCGACGACACTGACGTTTCGCGGTATCCGCGTGGAAGATGGGCGTCTGCGTGTTGGACCACTTGACCTTGACGTGCGCGCGGGCGAAGTGATCGGTCTCGCGGGGATGGAAGGCAGCGGGCAGGATGTGTTCCTACGCATGTGCGCGGGACTTATCCAGCCGGTCGAAGGAACGGTGACCCTTGACGGCACCCCCCTGGAAAACCTGTCGTATCGCGGGCATTTACGCCAGCGCGTTCGTTACGTACCGGCAGATCGACTGAAGGAAGGGCTTGTCGCGGGTCTCAGCC
>CALMDI010000105.1 GCA_937864975.1 uncultured Chloroflexota bacterium
CTTCTCCCTGCCTCCCGCGCCCGGCAGCGTGCACGCGCGCTGGTACATTTCCTCGCCTTCTTCCAGCGCCATATTCACCCAGCGATCAATCGTCGTGCGCTGCACCGGATCGACAATCGCGCCGATGTCGATGCTTTTATCTAGCGGGTTCCCGACGCGCAGCTTCGCCATGCGCCGCCGCACCTTGTCGAGGAAGCGGTCGCTGATGCTCTCCTGCACCAGCAGGCGCGACCCCGCGCAGCAGACCTGTCCCTGATTGAACCAGATGGCATCCACCAAGCCCTCAATCGCGCCGTCCTGATCGGCGTCGTCGAAGACGATGTAGGGCGATTTGCCGCCCAGTTCCAGCGAGAGGCGCTTGCCCGTGCCCGCCGTCGCGCGGCGGATGATGCGCCCGACGTTGGTCGAGCCGGTGAAGGCGATCTTGTCGAAGCCGGGATGCTCGGTGATGAGCGCGCCCGTTTTATCCCCACCCGGCACGACGTTGACCACGCCCGGCGGCAGCCCTGCCTCGACGCACAGCTCGGCAAAGAGCAGCGCCGTTAATGGGGTGTAGGGCGCGGGCTTGATGACGACGGTGTTACCTGCCGCAACTGCCGGGGCGCTCTTCCACGCCAGCATCAGCAGCCGAAAATTCCACGGGATCACCTGCCCGACGACGCCGACCGGCTGATAGCCGCGTAATTCGGTCTCCATCAACTGCGCCCAGCCCGCGTAATAATAGAAGTGGCGCGCGACGAGCGGCGTATCGAGGTCGCGCGACTCGCGGATCGGCTTGCCGTTGTCGAGCGATTCGAGGACGGCGAGCAGGCGGTGATGCTTCTGAATGTGCCGCGCGAGCGCGTAGAGGTGCCGCGCGCGGATGTAACCGGGCGTGGTGCTCCACGTGCCGAACGCTTCGCGCGCCGCGTTCACCGCCGCGTCCACGTCGGCTTTGCCCGCGTCGGCAATCTCGGCGAGTAAATCGCCCGTCGCGGGATTGCGCGTCTCGAAGAATTTCTTCGACTTTGGCGGGACGAACTGGTTGTTGACGAACAAACCGAGCTTTCGGTCGTGCTCGTCCAGCCAGGCATAGGCAGCGTCCGGCGCTTCGGGCGCGGGACCGTATGCCATCGTTTCAAAGAGTTCGGCAACACGGGTCATGGTAGCTCCTCGCGATCAGCGTTCGGTGATGGCTTTTGAACGCGCTTGTGATTCGGCGCAGCAGGATCAAGCCTCGTCAAGTTCGGATAAAGAGAAGATGTCGCTTAACGGCAGTTTTAGACCCGGAAACAGATCGCTCACGTCCATGACATCGCTACCCGAATAGGTGTGAACTTGCGCTACACCACGCCGATAAACGTGGACTTCCCCCGCCTCAGCAAAAACAACCCAAACCTGCGCGGTTCCGCCGCCTAGATAATCACGCACCTTTCGCAACAGAGCTTCTGCGTTGTCGTCGGGCGACGTGATTTCGATTGCCAGCGTTGGCGCGACGCGCGGAAAACTCTCAATTTCCCACACGCGCGGACTAACTTGCTCTTTTCGCAAGAATGATATATCCGGCACACGCGCGTTTATGACGGCGTCGCCCTCTTTCTTGAGGATATAAAGCAATCCGTGAATAAACGCGATTCCTGTTTTATGGTCACGTACATAGTGATCAATCGGGTCAAAGAGATTGCCTGCGATGATGTGATGAAGTAGACCGCAGCCCGGCAGATCAACGATAACCCCGTCCACGACCTCAACCCGCGCGTCCGAGCCGAGCGCCATGAGTTCTTCTTCAGTCACGAACTTTGTCTCGGTTGCCAGGTCTGCCATTGCGCTAATCCTTAATCACTTGCGTGAGATTTGTTGATTCAGGATTCGCTTCCACCGTCGCCAACTGTATGCTCGGATATTCTTCAGGAACAGGCAGGTTATCCTGTTCCAATGCCTCGATATAAACTTCAATGGCTTCTTTCACACGCTCCAGGGCTTCTTCGCGCGTTTTGCCATTGCTGTTGCAGCCCGGCAGCGAGGGTACTTCGGCAATCCAGATGCCATCCTCATCCGTGTACAGCAGCACATTCCGCATGATTTTCATTCCACTCTCCTGTCTTTCGCTGAAAGCTGACCGCTGATCGCTGACAGCTATTTATCCCATCGGCATGTGATGCGCGGCGGCGTAGCGTCCGGTGACCGCATGTGAAAGCTGCCGCTCGATGTCCGTCAGCAGCGTGGACGCGCCGAAGCGAAACAGGTTCGGATACAGCCACTCGTCGCCCAGTTCCTCTTTCATCAGAATTTGCCAGTTCATCGCCTGCTTCGCCGTGCGAATGCCGCCCGCGGGTTTGAAGCCGATTTTGTAACCTGTCCGGTCGAGGTAATCGCGGATTTGACGCACCATCACGAGACTGAATTCCATCGTCGCGTTGACCGACTCTTTGCCCGTCGAGGTCTTGATGAAGTCCGAGCCTGCCATCATGCAGACCATGCTCGCCCGCGCTACGTTGCGGAGCGTTCCTAGCTCGCCTGTCGCCAGAATCGCCTTCATGTGCGCCTCGCCGCACGCTTCGCGGAAGGCGCGTACCTCGTCATATAGCGCCTGCCAGTTGCCGGTGAGGACGTGCTCTCGCGTGATAACAATGTCGATTTCTTCCGCGCCATCCTCAATCGACTCGTGGATTTCTTCAAGGCGCTGCTCGAACGGGCTAAGTCCCGCCGGGAAGCCGGTCGATACCGCCGCGACCGGTATACCGGAACCGCGCAGCGCCTCGACCGCGTC
>CALMDI010000106.1 GCA_937864975.1 uncultured Chloroflexota bacterium
TGGTGCTGTACTTCGCGGCGGCGGTCCGGCCCCGCACCGGTGCGGCCCCGGCCGACGACGGCGGCGGGCCCGACGGCCTGCGCTGGGGCAAGGTCCTCAAGCTCCTCGCCGGAGGCATCGTGCCGGTTCCGCCCGTCGGTGCCTGTCGCCAGGTTTGGCTCATGTCCAGACTCACCTCTCGCACTGACCGTCAATGAAAACTGAAATCAGTATACGCCAAAACCTTTTTACGCATACTTAACGAACCGACATGCCTTTTATGCCCGGAAATGAAAAAGGACGACCGATCTGGTCGCCCACGCAACCCTTATCCCCCCGCCCTTTCTCCGTTTACGGAGAAAGGGAGCCGTTGCGAAAGGAGTCTTTCAAGTCCCTATTCATTTTCAGGGCAGAATTCAGGCGAAGCCGGAGGTTTCAGCGTTATTGCCAGCGCCTAGCCCGCGAAAACCATCAACGGTTCTTCAGCCGGGGTTTGAGCGCCGGGCAGACGTCCCTGCATACTCCACGGACCTGTCCAGGTAATTTCCACGTTCGCCAACTTGCCGCGCCAGTCGCCAGCATCCTCGAAGAAGACGAGCTTGTTCTGCGGGGTGCGCCCGCGCCACTTGCCCTTGTGGAAATCTTCAACCAGCACGGGCAGCGTCACGCCGAGCGAGCGCGCATTGATTTCCGCCAAGACCTGCGCCTGCATCTCGTCGAGCTTATGGAAGCGGCGATCTTTTTCGTCTTCCGGCACGTCATCGTCCATGCGCCGCTCGCTGACCGTGCCAGGGCGCGGGCTGTAGCGGGCAATATGTACCTTGTCCAGCTTAAGCTCGGCGAGCAGGTTGTACGTTTCCATGAACTGAGCGTCGGTTTCGCCGCAAAAGCCGACGATGATGTCGGTCGCAATCGACACGTCGGGGATGATGGAGCGGATTCGGGCGATCAACCGGCGATAATCGTCGGCGGTGTAGCCGCGCTTCATGCTCGCAAGCACGGCGTCATCGCCTGCCTGTACCGGCACCTCGATATGGGGCATCACGCGCGGAAGCTCGGCTACGGTTTCCAGCAGCCTGTCGGTCATCCAGTTGGGATGGCTGGTCAGGAAGCGGATGCGTTCGAGTCCGGTTTCTTCCGCGGTCTGATGCACCACGCGCAGCAGGTCGGCAAGGTCGGGACCGTCGGGAATATCCTTGCCGTAGCGGTCGACAATCTGACCGAGCAGTGTCACTTCCCTGACGCCCTGAAGTGCGAGAGAGCGAACGTGATTGACAATCTCACCCACGCTGCGGCTGCGCTCGATGCCGCGCCGGAAGGGAATAATGCAGAACGAGCAGGCGTGCGAGCAGCCGTAAACGACCGGGACGTGCGCCGTCACCAGCCTGCCCTGCTCGTGCGAAGGCAGGATCAGGTCGCCGTCCTGAATGCGGTCGCGCTGCTCGCGGGCGCGCGCCTCGAAATCGAGGGTTTCGGCTTCTGTCATACGACCGCGAAGGAAGTCGATCATCGGTTCCGGCTGCGAGGGCGGCAGGAACACGTCGACATACGGCAGGCGCTTGCGGAGCGCCAGCGAGTCGCGCACGCCGACCATGCAGCCCATAACACCGATGACCTTCTGCGGCTGCTCGCGCTTCAGTTGCCCCAGTTCCGACAGGCGACCGAACGCCTTGTCCTCGGCGCTCTGGCGCACGACGCAGGTATTGACGACATAAATGTCGGCATCGTCCGGGTTGAGCGCAGCTTCGTAGCCCATGCGTTCCAGCTCGGACGCGAGATGCTGCGAATCCGCCGTGTTCATCTGGCAGCCGAGCGTCCAGATGTGATATTTCATTTTCATAGCCACCGCTCTATCGCTCATGGGGCTATTGTATAAGCCGCGACGAGGCGCGTCAATCCGCGCACTCGAGAGCAAAACAGCGTTGTAAGTGCGCCCTTTGCAACTTCCAAATTTAG
>CALMDI010000107.1 GCA_937864975.1 uncultured Chloroflexota bacterium
TGATAAATTGGATTCCAACAGTATCTGTCGGATTTTGTGTAAAACAGAATGGAGTCATTTACAACCGGATACTTTTGGGAGATGGCTTTGCTACTACCTGTACTGACCACCCGTTTCCAAATAATCTCAGCGTTGAAGTAATTTGATCCTAAAATTTCATTCATTACTAATCGCAGGGGACTATTGACTCGCCAATCACAATGTACATAGATGCTGCCAGAAGCAGAGAGTAGTTCATGCAAAATAGTCAGCGTCTCATAAAACCATTGCAGATAGCCATCTAGCCCCTTTCCCCAAGTATCGCGGTAAGCCTTTTCTTCAATAAGACTTGGTTCTTTCGTAAATTCCTCATCACCAACTTTGGCTTGAAATGAGAAGTTTGCTCCCGTGGCAAATGGGGGGTCGATGTAAATCAGGTCAACTTTGCCCGCGAACTCAGGCAGAAGCGAGGGCAATACATATTTCTTGTCGCCCCAAATGAGGCGGTTACGCCATTCCTCCTGCTGCGCCATGTAGCTAAAGAGGTTGCGTTCGCGCTCTTGCGCGCTTTCGTTCACCGTCTCAACGGTCTGGAACGGCAGGGCGACCCGCAGCGGCGCGACCTTGTTCCCGTTCGCGTCGTACTTCCCTTCCCAAATCAGTTCGACCATGCCCGTATCTATCCTTGGGGTGAATGCTGCTCAGTGCCTGCGCTCGTCTTCGTGCGCCAGTAGTGCCGGAGAAGGTTCAAACCGCGATGAACGTTACCCTTGAGGCGATAGATATACTCGAACCCGATGCGCCCCGGATTGCTCCGCCTTCAGGTCTACTCCGCCCGGCTTACACGATGCCTGGCGCCGATTGTAGTATACCTGAGTCCCCTAGCCCGCGCCTAAAAACCCGGTCAATGCGAATAGTGACACCGTAAACAGTGAGTCTGTTTTTCCCTCCGATTGGCACGATTCGCACGGACGAGGGCTATCTGACGGCTGACCCATCGGGTGCGCGGCTGAGGACAAGCGGAGAATACGTAACCGGGTTAGCAGATTTGAAACCGGATGATGTGAGTTCAGTGGTTTGGCTACTATGACTGTGCCAGGCATATTCTCGAACTGTACGCGCAAGATTGGCAAGGATTGGAAAACATTGCGTACCAGCTCGCAGATGAAGGATGGGTTTTCCGTGACCGGCAAAAACAGCCGCGCCCAATCACTCGTGATGATGTTCGGCGCGCTGTCTCGAATTGGCGAGCATATGCGGGCTTGCCGACGCAAGGACGAGCCAAAGACCAGAACGCCAGCGCTCTTGATAATCCATGCCGAGCAAGAAAACGTAAACAAAAACGCTCAAATCCATGCTATCAAGGATACGAGCGTTTCATGCCCCATAGGGGCTTTCTCGCCAGATGCTGCCTCTGTAATACTCGAAGCCGCCTGAATTTGCTCATTTCCATCCACATCCTTGCCACCTGAACCGTTATTCGTTAGATCGTCATACAGCGCGGCCCGGAGCACCAAGAACTGAGCTGCCCACGGTTTCAATCGAAAACTCACGATGCGCTGCGTATCCAGGTCATAAATTACTCGGTCAAAGAGGCTGCGTACCAGCCCCTGCCGGTCTTCTTCGTCACCAATTTCCCACAACGTCGCGATGCGGTCCACGGCTTCAATACACAGCGCCAGCTCAAACGCCAGTTTCTGGGTCTCGGTGGTGCGCGACTCCCAGTGGGCAATTTCACGCTGGTTCGCTTCAAGTCTCCGGCGATATTCGTCTCGGTCAATCATGCCGTCCCCGTACAACGTCACGGCGGCGTCAATTCGGCGTCGGCACAGGGCGAGCGCTTCTTGCTTTTCCTGTTCTGGGTCAACGTTGAGATCGGTCTTCGTTCGTGCGCGATCCGCCTGGATCGCGAGTTCCATCATGAGATCAAGCGCCTCGGGACGTACGTGCAGGAGTTGTATAAGGCGTCCAAAATCGTTTTCGAGGACGTCACACAAGACCGAACGATTGTTACAGCCGCACGTCACACCGGCTTTGTGCCGATAGCGAAGCGTGCC
>CALMDI010000108.1 GCA_937864975.1 uncultured Chloroflexota bacterium
GTGTTCGTGGAACGCTTGCAGCTTTCCGTCGCGCCGGATGCTGATGTGAAGCTGGAAACCGCCTTCAAGCTGGCTCCCAACTCACAGCCGCTCGACGCGGATGAAGCTATCCTGCCGCTTGGCAACCTGCAAGTCAACCGGATCACGTCCCTGCTGCTGCAATTCGAAGTACCCGCCAACATGCACGAAGGCTTCCGCTCGGTGGCGCGGATCATGGCGCGCGGCGACATCCTCGCCAACGAGGAAAGCCGTTATCAGGCGCTGAGCGATTTCTCTATCGGAATTTCGCGCCATGCCGACCAGGAAGAAACGCCCCCTGCCCTGCTGGACGCGCTCGGCAAGCTGACACTGTATCGGATGCAGGAGCGCGCGCAGGAACTTCTGGAACAGGGTGACGTGAAAGAAGCGACCCGGCGTCTGGAACGGCTGGCAACCCGCCTACTGGCAATGGGCGAGGTGCAGCTTGCCCAGCAGGCGCACGACGAAGCACGGCGCGTGCACCAGGGCAAGCAGATTTCGGACGAAGGGCGCAAGACGCTGAAGTTCCATACTCGCTATCTGTTAGTGGGAGCCGATCTCGAAGAAGATTTAGAATGAAGATTTGTCCCTACTGCCACAATTCCAACCGCGAAGGTTATCTGTTCTGCGAAGACTGCGGTCAGAGTCTTCACGAGAATGACACGGTGACGATGACGCCGACGCGGGAAATGGATGAAACGACCCAGAATCTGTATGACCGGACAAACTGGGGCACGGCGCGGTTCGGCAAGAACGCGGTCGTCGTGCTGCATATTCGAGACGCACCGGAGCCGGTCACCCTTAAACCGAACGCGCGAACCATTCTCGGACGGTCGGACGCGAACACCACGCAGCGCCCCGACATTGACTTATCCCCCTACGGCGCTATCGATAAGGGGGTCTCGCGCACTCATGCCATGATCTACCGCAACGAGGATACGCTCGTGTTAATGGACATGGGCAGCTCGAATGGGACGCATCTGAACGGGCAGCGGCTCGTACCGGAACAGCCGCGCGTGCTGCGCGACGGCGACGAAATCAGGCTCGGAAAGCTGGTCATTCACATCTATTTCAAATCGTCGGCAGCCGCATAAATGGGTCAGCCGATGGCTTGCGCGGGACACAAGCCGCGTTATAGTACGCAGTCGTTGCGAAGCGAAGGGAGAGGGCGCGTTTTTCGCCACCGAGGCGACCGCAGCGCCGATCAGACGCTATGGTGACCATACTCATTCATATTGTCAACGCGGAACCGGTCAAGCTGGACGTGGAAGACCTGCCCAAGCCGACCGACAACGCGATCATCGGGCGGAACCCGCGCGAGCGCAACGACCGTGAAGTCCCCTGGATCGAGGACGGCGTCGATCAGGTGGTCTTTCCCTGGTGGCGGATCAGCTTCATCGAAGTCCTGCCCACCCTGGAAGAAGAAGCGGAATTCCCGCTGCCGTTCCGCAACGAATAGGCTGGAAAGCGCGTATGACGACCAAACTACCCCGGAGCGGACAGCGCGACGGCAAGCGCATTCTCGTCGTGGACGACGAACTGCGTATGATCGGGTTTATTCGTATGAACCTGGAACTGGAAGGGCACCAGGTGATCGAGGCGCACGGCGGCTTGGAAGCGCTGGAAGCCGTCCGAACAAAGCTGCCGGATCTCGTGCTGCTGGACGTGATGATGCCGGAGCTTGACGGCTTTGAGACGCTGCGAATGCTGCGCGAATTCTCGTCCATCCCGGTAATTATGCTGACCGCGAAGGGTGAGGAGAACGACAAGGTGTATGGCTTGGAGCTAGGCGCGGACGACTACATCACCAAGCCGTTTGGACCGCGCGAGCTTTCGAGCCGCATCAAGGCGGTCTTGCGCCGCGCCGATATGCCCTCCGCCTCGCCCGACAACGCCATCCTTCGCATCGACCACCGGCTTAGCGTCGATTTCAACCAGCGCGAAGTCATCGTGAATGGCGAGCGCGTCAAGCTGCGCCCGACCGAGTATCGCCTGCTGTATCACCTGATCGAAAACGCGGGCTGGACGGTGCCGCACGACCAGCTTCTCGCGAAGGTCTGGGGCTACGAATATCGCGACGAAGCGCACTACGTTCGGCTGTACGTCAATTATCTGCGCGAGAAGATCGAAGAAGACCCCTCGAATCCGAAATATATCCTGACCGAGCGCGGCGTCGGCTACCGGTTCGTCAATTTCCGTCAGGAGGAAGCAGGCGCGTAAGCGCGCGCCGCGACCACCTCCGTCGGTCTCCGCAGCAGCACGCGCGCAAACAACACCGTGCGGACAGCGCCCCACCCCAGCATCAAAATCAGCGACAGGATCATCAGCCCACCCAGATCGGGATTAAAGCGCAGCGTCTCCAGAAATGGCGAATTATATTCGTCGGGGATGACGACGAGAATCAGATATGCCGCCAGCACGTCCACCGCGAGCGGCAGGAGGATTTTGACCGCGATGCCCAGCGGATGCGCCGGTCGCGCGCCTGGATGCCGACGCCATTGACGCAGGCTCAGCGCCGCGCTGACGAGGCGCAGCAGTAACAGCCCAATCACGACCAGATAAATCAGCAGCGCGTTTTGCGTGATCGAGTCTTCAAAGACTTCCATCTCCGGCGGCTCGACCCCCGCCATGAGCAGGGTCGCGCCATAAGCCGCGTGGTTGAACGCCGACTGTCTCGTAAAGTCGTCGTGATTCAGGAGGGTGACGACGCCTAGATTCTCCGACGGCAGCATAATCATGTTGGTGCTGAAGCCGAGCCAGACTCCGTTATGCTCCAGCGACAGGGGGACGTTCACCGTATCGCCAGCAGGCGTACCGGCGCGCCAGAGACCATTTCGGAACCAGCCCATCGCATAACTCAAAAAGTCGCCCGCTTCCACGCCCGGCTCCTGCAGCGCTGCCATCCCCGCTTCCGACAGCACCCGGTTATCCCCATACACGCCGCCGTTCAGTTGGGCAAGCATGTAATGGGACAGGTCTTCGGCGGTCGAGATGACGCCGACGGAGCCGAGGTGCGCGTTCGGGTAGATTATTTCACGCGCCACGGGAGCGCCGAAAAAGGACCCGTAGCCTGTCGTCAGCCCGTCGGCTTGCGCGTCGGGCAGGCGGTCGGTTGTGTAGGAGTGCTGCATATCCAGCGGGTCGAAAATATACGTCTGTAGATAATCCGCATAGGACTCGCCAGACACCGCCTCCACGAGCAGTCCCAGAATGTCATAGTTGGTATTGGAATATTCAAACGTTTCGTCCCCGGATAGCTCGACTTCCGAAAGTCGGCGCACGGCGTTTTCCACCGCCGCCTGGCTCGTGTCGTCGCTGAAATCGTTGCCCGTGTAATTGGTGAATCCGCTGGTCTGGTGCAGCAGGTCGCGCACGGTGATCTGCGCGGATGCGCTCCGGTCTGCCGTCCGGAACCACGGAAGAACCTGCTGAACCGGCGCGTCGAGGTCGAGTT
>CALMDI010000109.1 GCA_937864975.1 uncultured Chloroflexota bacterium
CTCGTCGTCCTGCTGGCAATTACGTTTGTGCTGCCGCCTGTCGTGACGGCACTGACGCCCCCGGCATCGACCTATCTCGCCGCGGGGGATGTCGCGATCGCGTCGGGCACGGTGACAGAAACGCCCGTGCCCATTGTCGGGTTCACCGGGCGGGCAGGCGAGACCATCGAGTTTCGTCTGGCTGACGAGGCGGCAAGCGACGTGGCGCTGGCGGACATTTCGGGCTTCCTCGACCGCGCGACCGCCGCTGTGGTGAACGCGGCGAAGAACCGCCTGACGACTGCCGACGAACTCCTCGCGCTGGAACAACGGCTGGAACGCGACTTGCTGACCGACGCGCAGCGGGAAGCACTCGTCGCGGAAGTGAGCGCGCTCACTGTACCGCCGCCGGTCTCGGAGTCGCTGGCGCTGAACGCGCAGCCAGCGCTGGTCCAGGTGCTCAAGGGCGATACGCTGGAAGTGCTGGCGGAGGCAGCGCTGGCGACCCCCGACGACGTCCTGACGTTCGTGCTGCCCGATGACGGATGGTACGTGCTGACCAAGCGTGTCGAGGGCGAGAACGGCGTGACGCTGCTCGAAGCGGTGAACGTGGAGCCGCTGCTGGTGAGCGAGCTTTCCGCGATTGACGTGCGCTACCGCAGTATGGTGGACGATTTTGAGACGGCGGAAACGCGACCGCGCATCGACGGACGCGACGTGCCAATGCTCAACATCACCGACCACCAGTACGCGGGCGAGCGCTCCCCTGCCGAGTTTATGAAGCTGCATATCGCGCCGTTCCTCGATCAGGTGAACCTACCCTTTCTGCTGCTGACGGTCGCCGCCGCCGCGGGTTATGGCAGCAGCCGCCTGCTCGACCGCGTGCAGCCGCGCACGCTGAAAACGCGCCGCCTGTCGTGGCGAGCGATCCAGATTCTGCTGCTTATCTCGCCCATTGTCATCTATGTTCTGCTGTCGGCGGTTGACCCACAGCGCTGGGGCGGCTTGCTGCTGACGTTCATGCTGACGGCGGTGGGCATCGTGGCATCCTTCCCGATTGGCGTGCTGCTGGCGCTGGGACGGCGCAGCAGGCTGCCTGTCGTCAAGTGGACGTGCATTCTGTTTATCGAGCTGGTGCGCGGGGTGCCGCTCATTTCCGTCCTGTTCATCGCCAACCTGATGCTGCCGCTGGTGAACCCGGCGCTCGTGAGCGTGTCTGGCGTCATCCGCGCGATGGTGGGCATTACGCTGTTCAGCGCCGCTTATCTGGCGGAAAACGTGCGCGGCGGCTTGCAGTCGATCCCGCCGGGGCAGGAAGAAGCGGCGAAGGCGGTTGGCTTGAACGGCGTGCAGGTGACGCTGTACATCACGCTGCCGCAGGCGCTGCGCGCGGTCATCCCGGCGCTGGTCGGGCAGGCAATCGCGCTTTTTAAAGATACGTCGCTGGTCGCGATCATCGGCTTGCTCGACCTGACGCGCATCGCGGACAGCACGATCTCGCAGCCGGAATTCATCGGCAACCGGCAGGAGACCTATTTGTTTATCTCGCTGATTTATTTCGCGTTCAGCTACCTCATGGCACTGGTTAGCCGGAAGGTTGAGGAGAGCGGGTCGGGCGCGGCGCGGCAGGTTTAGGTTGAATTCCCTATCTGTATGGGCGAGGGGTAGAGGAGACGGATTTTATGGCGGAAGTGATTGATGGGATCTCGGACGGTCCAATTATCATCTGCAACCAGGTCAACAAGTGGTTTGGCGAGTTTCACGTGCTGCGGGATATTACGGTCGATATCCAGCCGCAGGAAGTCGTGGTGGTCATCGGTCCTTCCGGGTCGGGGAAGTCGACGTTTATCCGCTGCATCAACCGCCTTGAAGAGCACCAGGAAGGTAAGATTATTGTCGATGGCATCGAGTTGAGCCACGACGTGCGGAACATCGCCGCGATTCGCCGCGAGATCGGCATGGTGTTCCAGCAGTTCAACCTGTTTCCGCACCTGACAGTCTTGCAGAACATCACGCTCGCGCCGATGAAAGTGCGCGGCTGGAACAAGGAGCGCGCCGACGCCAAAGCCCGCGAATTGTTGGAGCGCGTCGGCATTCCCGAACAGGCGGATAAGTATCCGGGGCAGCTATCGGGCGGGCAGCAGCAGCGTGTGGCGATTGCGCGGGCGCTGGCGATGGAGCCAAAGATCATGCTGTTTGACGAGCCGACGTCGGCGCTCGACCCTGAGATGATAAAAGAAGTGCTGGACGTAATGAAAGAGCTTGCCCGGAGCGGCATGACGATGGTGGTCGTCACGCACGAAATGGGCTTCGCGCGCGAGGTGGCAGACCGCGTCCTGTTCTTCGATCAGGGGCGCATTGTCGAGCAGGGCACGCCCGACCACTTCTTCGAAAACGCGCAGCACCCGCGCACGCAGTTGTTCCTGTCGCAGATCCTCTAGCGACTCAAAAGGGGCGGTCACCAGACCGCCCCTGCGTTTCTACGCAGCTACGAACTTACACCGGCGCCGTGACTTCCACCGTTGGCTCAAGGGTGGGAATCTCCACGGTGGGGAGCTCCGTCGGCACTACGGTCGGCAGTTCCGTCGCCGCGGGCGGATCGGTGGCTTCCTCGGTCGGCGTCACTTCAGGCGTTGCCGTGGCTGCCGGTTCCTCGGTCACGTCGGTCGCTTCCGCCGTTGCCGTGGCTGCCGGTTCCTGGGTCACGTCGGCGGTTGCCTCCACCGTTGCCGTGGGTTCCACGGTCGCGGTGGCTTCCGGCGTTGCCGCCATGCCGAGACGCTCCAGCGTCACCAGCAGCGTGACATTCGAATAGCTGTATTCGTCAATTTGAACGATAACATCGCCATCCTCCGACGTGACGAACGCGAATGCGATATCGCTGATGGTCGTTCCACTGGCGTAGGCGACGTTGATCTGATTCTGGATCACGGAGACATTCGGCGAGGCGAAGCCGCCATCGACGACTTCGAGCCAGAGACGCACTTCTTCACCCGCCACACCGTCGAAGCGGAGCGTGGCGCGCGTCTGATCGGCGCTGAATTCGACGGTGAGCGGCTCATCGCCCAGCGTCGGAAGCTCGCCCAGTGCCAGCGACAGCGTGACTTCACCCGGGTTGCCCGCCTGGAAGGGCTGAACGATGACCGTATAGGCGCCGGACTGGTTGATAATCAGGTCGGTGATCGCCGGGTCGAGTCCAAAAGCATCGTCCACATACGCCACCTGAAAATTATCGGGTCCGTTTACCGTCAGCGTGGTGTCGAAATCGCCGTCGCCGGTGACGCGCAGGTCGACCACGTCGCCGACTTCCGCGTCGAAGGTGTAGTAAGCCAGCGGCGTTTCTTCGTCAAAGACCACTTCGACGGTATCGCCAAAGGCAATCGGATTGACCTCCAGCCGAGCCAGCGACAGCGTGAAATCGCCCTCGGCGTCGCTCGTGGGGCTGCTCACGACGAGCATGTACTCGCCGGTTTCGGGCAGCGCGAAGCTGGGAATGAAAGCGATGTTGTTCTGGTTATAGGTGCTGTCGCCGCTCGTCAGAATCACGCCACCCTGCTGCAAGGAGACGACCGTTGCCACGTCCTCGCCCGACACGCTGATGTTGACCACGTCGCCTTCCTGACCGCTGAAGGTGAAGTATGCCTGCGGATTGTCTTCGTCCAGCGTGCCTTCGACGTCCTGCGTGTACTCGATGGCGCGCGCGTCCACGGCTTGCAGCGTCAGCTCGTACTCGCCTTCCGCCGTCGCCGTCGTGCTGTAGTAGTATCCGTAGCTGGTTGCGACGATGGTGTATTCGCCATCTTCCGGCAGCGCCAGCGGTCCGATGCGCGAATTCAGGTTACCGCCCACGACGTCGTCGTTGACGGCGACTTCGGTGTCATCGGGTCCCTGTAAGACTAAAAAGGTATCGTAAGCATTGTCTACCGCCGTCAGGCTGATGACAACCAACTGCCCTTCTTCGCCCTCAAACGTGTAACTATCGGTGGGGTTGTCCTCGTCCACTTCCCCCTCGACCGTCTCGCCGAATTCGATTTCGACCGCGCGCTGCGCCGCGACCGGCAAGGCGATCAGCAGTATCCACAGCAGGAACAGCAAACGACGTGCGTGGCTCATGGCGTGCATCTCCTTGTATAAGGCTGGCACAGGCGCCACGGCTTCGGCGCTCCCGTGCATGATCTCACTCGTATCCAATTGTATTACGAAGAAGCCGCTTCTGAAAGTATCAGGCGAATTTCGCCGGAGTCGCCTTCCGCAAAGGGCTGGACGATGACCGTGTAGGCGCCGTCTTCTGGAAGCTGCAAGCCCAGCACTGCCGAGTTTCGCACGCCGGGCGAAATGTCGTCGTTAAAGGCGATTTCGGCGCCGTCCGGTCCGAGGATGAGGTAGCCGAAGTCATCCGGTCCCCGGTGTTCCATCGCGTCCGACATCCGCTCGAGGAGCGCGGCATCGGCCGCCCCTCCACCTACGCGTCGATCATCGGCAC
>CALMDI010000110.1 GCA_937864975.1 uncultured Chloroflexota bacterium
ATCGAAGCCATCGCCGAGGCGGCGCTCAGCGAGGCCGGTCTGGGCTATGGCGGCCTCACCGGCGTCGCCGCCACCGCCGGACCGGGGTTGGTCGGCGGCGTGATGGTGGGCCTGTCGTTCGGCAAGGCGGTGGCGCTGGCCCGCGGCCTGCCGCTGGTCGCGGTGAACCACCTGGAGGGCCACGCCGTCTCGGCCCGCCTGGGCGGCGACATCGCCTATCCCTTCCTGCTGCTGCTGGTCTCGGGCGGGCATTGCCAGCTGCTCAGCGTCGACGGCGTCGGGGCCTGCCGCCGGCTGGGCTCCACCATCGACGACGCGGCCGGCGAGGCCTTCGACAAGATCGCCAAGGCGCTCGGCCTGCCCTATCCCGGCGGCCCGGCGCTGGAGGCCCTGGCGGAGGGTGGCGATCCGGCGGCCTTCCCGCTCCCGCGCATGCTGCTCGGCCGCAAGGACTGCGACTTCTCCTTCTCCGGCCTGAAGACCGCCGCCGCGCGGCTGGCGGTGATGCAAAACGACTGCCAGCGCCAGCCCAAGCAGAATCGGCAGGGAAGCCAGCAAAACCCACATCAGGTTATGACTGAGCGCCTGCCAGAACTCGGCGTCTTGCAGCAGCGCCGCATAATTGCCCAAACCAACCCACTGGCGCTCCAGAGTCAATCCGTTCCAGTCTTGCAGGCTCAGAATCACCATCCGTACCAGCGGGACAAGGAAGAACAGTCCGTAGATCGTGACGGCGGGAAGCATGAACAGATACGCCGTGATCCTGACGCCCTGACGCAGACGCGAGCGTCTGGCGGGTATTCCGAAGCGAGTACCCGCCGAGCGACTGGTAACGTCTATCCCGCTTTGAATGCGCGAGCGCATCTTACTCCGCCGCCGCCCAGGCTTCCTGCGCGGCGACCAGGGCTTCGTTCAGCATCTCCGCTGCCTGTTCCGGCGTCAGGCTACCGGCGACCAACCCTTGCACCACATTTCGCCAGACTTCCAGTTCTTCCGGGCTGTTGTTAAAGCCGACCGGGACAGGACCCCCGCCTTCAGCGCCTGCCTGCTCGACGATGGCGAGCGCTGCCTGCTGCTGCTCGGTTAGCTCCACGGACGAGGCGTCGAAGGGGACGGCTGGGAATAACTGCGCTTCCTGAACCCAGCGCACTGCATTTTCCGGGCTGATCAGCGCGTCGAGAAATTCCAGCGCCGCCTGCTTGCGCGCGGGGTCTTCTTCGAGCGCCGCGTTCAGATACCACGCCGAGCCGATGCCGACGTAGGACTGATACGGTCTGCCTTCTGCCGAGGGGAAGGGCGCAACGCTGAAATCGAACAATTCAGGATTTTCCGCTTCGCATTCCGACAGCGGCAGGAACAGCCACGTTCCCTGTGCCAGCATCGCCACCTGCCCGGCGCAGAACAGCGACCAGTGACCTTCCCAGTCGATGCTGTTTGCTTCCGCGGGGAAATAACCAGCATTCACCCATTCCTGGTACTTCTCGAATACCTGGAGCCAGTTGGGGTCGGCGTAGCTGCCGTCGCCCTGAGGCGTGGTATTGGCAACCTGGCTAACGTCCATCATGGCATATGCCAGCGCGTGCATCATGTGGAAGCCATTCCAGGGACCCGGACCGGTTGCCAGCATCATCGGGACATAGTCCGACTGATCGCGGATCGCTGCCATGGTCGTTTCCAGTTCTTCGAGGGTCGTTGGGACTTCTAACCCCAGCTCGTCAAAGATTTTCTGGTTGTACATTAACGTCAGCACTTCCATCTCGTGACCAATGGCGAAAAGCTCGCCGTCGTACGTCGCGCGGCGCTGCGCCCAATCGAACACGCGCTCGTCCCAGCCAAACTGCTCGGCGGCGTCACTCAGCGGAAGGATGTGACCCGCCTGAACATAGCTGCCCAGGAACTGCGGCGCGACGTCGGCATAGATAATGTCGGGTCCCGTGCCGGACTGCAGCGCGGGCGGCAATTTCACCGACATTTCCTCGAACGGTACGAACTCCTGGACGATTTGGACATTCGGGTGTGATGCCTCGAATTCGGCAATGATTTGTGCCTGAACGCCGCCGTCCTGGGATCCAAAGGTTTCCCAATAGGTCAGCGTAATGGGTTCATCCTGGGCAAGGACGGTTTGTACGGACAGAAGGGCAACCGACAGCACGAGCATAAACAGAATTTGACGTTTGTGGCGCATAATCCGTGTCCTTTGCTTTGCAGGCAATACTATACGTAAGTGCGGGGCGTTTTACCGACTGGCATACCTCCTTCACTAAAAATCCGATAGACTAGGGGCTGAACACCACTTTGCAACCCGGACTGAGCGGAGCCGCCGCCCGATGCTTCCACCTGTATTGAAGCATACAATCGGCGGGGGTAGCCGGGTGGGGTAGCGCCGCGTTGAACGAACCGCAGCCAAACGAGGGCGATGGGATGTGCCTGGCAAGTCGAATGTACGGCACGCTGGTCGAAATCCTGACGAGCACGAACCATCTCGAACCGGGCGCGAGCCTGCTTCAGTGTGATCGTGTCATTGCACAGCAGTTCGACGTCGCCGAGAGCACCGCCCGGAACTGGCGGCGCTGCAAGCACGCCCACGTGGCTCCGGCGACGGTCGCGGCGATCATCGCTCGCGTTGCGACAGTCGCTCCCAACCAGGCGCCTCAACTGGAATTTCTCGACCGCATCTCGCGTGGCGTTCAGGAAGTCAAGGCTGCCGCCGAGCGTCTCGTGGAACAGTTGAGCGTGGGGGTCTTCGGGAATGAGGCAAGCTGGCACATTTATTCCGGTCCGCTGCGTATGGCGTTCGATCTCAATTCCATGCCGTTCACGCAGCAGCAGTTGATGCGCCAATCGGCGATGATCGTCGAGCGCGTGCTCGAATTAAACATCGATCCCACCGATATTCCCTGTATCCCGGAGCTGATCCGCTATTCTACGCACGGCTGGTATCTCCAGGGGTTATTCCAGGTACGCGAAGCCAGCCTGAACAGCCGCCTGTCCGGCATTCAGGACAGTTATCTCAGTCCTGTCGAAGTCGCGCTTTATGTTGGCGACGGCTGTGCGACGCCCAGCTTCCTTTCCGGCAACCCCGAGCGCGCCCTGCGCTACACCCGGCAGGCGCTGGCGCTGCTGGACGAGGCAGGCAGCGACGATGCCCGCGCCGCGTCGGTGAGCATTGCCGACGCGCGAACGATGATACGCTCGATTGAAACCATCATCGCCTGTTACGACGGTTATCAGCGCTATCCGCAGGTGCTTGCCGATTTTATTCGAGACTTTGCGATCGTCGAGGCGGATATCGAGTGGGTCGAGGGCACGCGGCACGAAGCCCTGGGGTGCATCGAACTGGCGCGGCGGCAGGATTTCGCAAAAGCGGCGTTCCACTTTGAACAGGCTGGAAAATTCCTGGATCAGTGGATCGGGAAATTTGGCATTCCCTTCAGCACGACATCCCCGCAGAGTCTGGTGGGTTACAGTCTCTTGATGACCGACGGACCCACCGAGACGGCTCGGTCTCAAATATCCGAAGGACTGCTCCGCACCATCGACCTGGGCAACGTGGCGCACCAGATTCGCGCGCGTGTTTGCCAGGCTCGCCTTTATGAGTGTGAAGGCTCGCCGGTCATGGCGAAGTTTCATCAGAACAAAGCGCTTGAACTCGTCGAGCAGCATCAACTTTTCCGCTGGCACGCGATGTTGAATCACGTGCTGCTGCCTGCGACCTCGAATTCGATCCTCGCGTAAGGCTGCCGTCCCAGCGACCCGACCTCCCGACGCCGCGCCGCGAGTCCCCTAACGAACTCGCCAGGACATTTTCAATCCCCCTGAGGGGTTTAGCTGGCTCCCGACTCCCGTTTGTCCGTGTATCAAATGGTGCGAGAATCGCGCTAATTCGCTCTATTTGACCCCATTCTAACACAATCGCGGGCAAGTGCAAAATGATGCGCTTTTCTGTACAGAAATCACGCCGTTTGGCGCGATTTCGCGCCGATTTCCGGGGTCGAATCTCGCCGTATCGCGTCGGGACGCGCTGAAGCGCGTTTTGCGGGCGCGCGACAAGGCTGAGAGAAGCCGCTGGTTCGTCGGTATCTGTTAACATGGCTACTGAATTCGGTGATCCAAACCCTCATGACGACCTTCGCAGACGTCCTTGCAAACCGAACCTGCCGTGAATTAAGTGCTCTGGCGCGCGCTCACTGCCTGCCCTTCAACAACCGACAGTCGCGCTCGGCGTGCATCGCCCAATTGTACGACGCTCTGGTGACCCGACAATCCCTGCGCCAGCGCGTGCGCGCCCTGTCACCCGCCGAAGTCGCGCCGCTGATGGCATTGAAAGCGCTGGGTGATGAACTCCCGCTGCGAGCCTTCACGAATCGCTTTGGCGCGATTCGTCCCTATCGCCCCTGGCGCGAGGACGATGATAAGCAGCCCTGGACGCGCCCGATTTCGGAGGTCGAGACGCTGTGGTATCTGGGCTTCATCGACGTACTTCCATCGCCGGCGCGCGTCGCAGCGCCCATCGAAGTCCTCGCGCTGTTACCCGCGCTGCCCCTGCCCAAGCCAGTACGCAAACCCCGAACGCCGATGGTAAGCGCCGCGCCGACGCTGTTGATGGACATCGCCGCCTTGATGGCGACGCTGCTGCACGCCGACATTCACCCTCTGTCGGAACGCTGGCTTCCACTTTGGGCGCTCCACGATTGTAATCGGCGGCTGATGATAAAAGAGGAGCTGGCGGGTCGTCGGAGCGAGCTTCAGACCGGACGTATCCGCTTTCTGCACTATCTGGCGACGCTTGCCGGGCTGATCGGGGTCGAATCGGGCTGCCTCAAGCCGACGATTTCCGGCTGGCAGTGGTTAAGCCTGACGCCGCAGGCGGCGCTCCACCACCTGTGGGCAAGGTGGATCGAGGATCAGGCGAAGCCCGAAGGCGTGTGGCGGCGCTTCCGGTTCCGCCGCTGTACGGAACCGATTTTGCCGGTCGTTCTCGTTGGGGTCAGGACTGAGCAGCCAGAGCAGCCCCTTTTTAGGTGCGATCTCCGTTTCCGTCAGCGTGCCGCGCAGGCGCAAATTTCGGCGGTTGAGCCAGCGCATGACAGTGCCAACCGCAAACAGAAGCAGAATAAAAAAAGCGAGCCGTTCAAGGGCAGCGCGGGAAACCGAGTCGGGATCGACGACGATGGCGTAAAGCACGTTGCCAATAACCGCCGCCAGCAAAATGCCAATAAGAAGCAGTCCCAGCTGCACCCAACTCCGCGTCGCGCCGGGCGCCAGGATGTCATTGATCAGATTTCGCAGCATCACTATGTTCCCTGTATCGGTTGTCGCTTGAAATGCGGCGGTGACTATCTCAGCGGCGGGCGCGCGCCGTCTGGCGTACCTGTTCCAGGTCGAGGATTTCCGCGACGTCGTATTCCGTGACCGCCGCGCGCTGAACCGGGCGCAGGCGCACAATCGACGGGAAATGCCCCATGCGCCCGTGCAGTTCCGCCAGCACCAGCGCCGCCGCGAAATTCAGCGACGGCAGCAGCGCCAGCCACGCCTCGCCCTGCCAGCGCTGCGGACTGATGTTCAGGCTGTCGATGAGCGCGCTCACCTGGGGCGCGAACTCCTTCGTCGTATCGAAATGAACGCTGGCTTCGACGAGGGTATGCAGCGAGCGCCCCGTG
>CALMDI010000111.1 GCA_937864975.1 uncultured Chloroflexota bacterium
CCTGCGGAAAAACAGGATGACGATCCACAGCAGCAGCGGCACGACGATCAGCGCGACCTGGTAGGTCATGACCGACAGCGCCACCGCGCCGACGAGGATCACCAGCACCGCCACGAACCCCGCGACCAGCAGCCCCCACTTGCCCTGAAGCGAGCGCACGTAGACGCTGCGGAACCCGCGCCCGGTGTCCCACACCAGCAGCGACACGATCAGGAACAGAAACAAGCCGTGAATATCGAAGTAAGCCCACACGGGCGTGCGCTCGCCCGTCCACGGCAGAACGCGGCTGTAGGTCGCCGCGAACCAGCTTGTGAAGGGCAGCGCCGCCAGCATACCAATGCCGACATACCCGCCGACGCGCAGCACGAGACCGACCAGCGACCGCCGCGTCACCGAGCGCCAGAACAGCCACCACGCGAACAGCACCGCTGCCGCCGCGAACGCGGCAATCGGCGCGCGCCCAAGCTCATTCGTATCCAGATACAGTACGATGCCAATCGCCACCGCGCCGAGCGCCGCCACGAGCATCAGCAGCCGAGCGCCGCCGTCATCTCGCGCCGCGCCATTGCCCGCGTTACGCCAGCGCAGCCACCACACGAACAGCAGCCCCGCCACGCCGAGCAGCGTGAACGTCACCCAGTCCCACGTATTCGTCGCGCGCAGCATCCCGGTACCGACCCCGCCGAGCAGCAGCGCCAGCACGATGGAGATACGGGGGCGTCCCGTTCGCTCCGCGAGGAAAATCTCGTTGAGCAGAAACACCATCACGAACAGTTGCAGCGGCATGGCGATCATATGGGCGTGCAGGTCGCCGTACAGAAAGGTGAAGTAGGGAATCTCGGTGATCGCGCCGCCGGAACTGACAGGCGGTTCCGCCAGAACGCGCGTCGGACCCCAGAACCAGCGATCCGGGCTGATCGCCAGCGGCTGACCCTCGATCACCTGTCGGATACCCTGAACGACGCTGTCCACGCCCTCGCGCAGATTTTCGACCTCGTAGTTCAGGCGGTCGCCGAAGCGGTTTTCGCCGGCGCGGATCGAGAGTTCGACCAGCGCCTGATCGGTCGGCGGCGCGCCGGTTTGCTCGGTGTACTGCTCAATCAGGTATTGATCGATTCCGGCGGGCATTTGATACCCGCCCATTTCGGCAAGCTCGCCCAATATGATGCGCGGTACATCCAGATTGCCCAGCACAACCGCCAGCAGCAGCGCGGCGATTCCCGCCAGCCACGGATTGCCAAGCTTGCGCCGCTGCCCCGCCGCGTCGTCGCCGTCCGAGCGCGCGGCGCGCCGCTCCTGCCACCCGCTGACGACATTGAACGCGACCGAAAACGCGGCGATTCCGGTCAGGGCAAACAGCGTCGGAATGATCAGGTTATAGGCAATCGACGGCACGACGCCGAGCAGCAGCACCGGCGCGCCGACGATGACGTAGCCCCAGTAGTAGTAATTGATGTACCCCTGCGCGTACCACGGGTCAATCGGCGGGAACACCGTCGAGCGCAGGACGCCGTTGAAATAGGCGAAATCCATCGGCTTCTCGCCGCCATAGGCGGGATGCCACAGGTCGGGGTTGCTCAGCCGCACCGCGAGGAAGAAGACGAACAGAATCAGGGTAATAATCTCGATCCACAGCAGCCTGCGCCAGCGCTCCTGCACGAACGGAATGATCCGCGCTTTCGAGCGCCAGGCGACGACCGCGCTCAACAGCGTCAGCGCGATCAGCGCCGCGAAAACGCCAAGCTGCGACCACGCCGGGACGCGCGCGCTGGCGACGTACCACGCGAGCCACGCCGTCACGAACACGCCCATGAACTTGGCGAAGCCATAGCCGCGATCCGCCAGCGCGGGAAAGGCGACAAACAGCAGCGGGAACGCTGCCCAGCCGAAGACCATCATCGTCAGCCACCACACGACCACCGTAAAGATCGGCTGCGTGTTGATCGGGCTGGCGGCGTCGAAGCGGTTTGACCACGTGCCGCCGCTGTACTGTGTCTCGCGCATCTCGTCGGAGAACTTCAGGGCGAGCGGCGCCTGATCGGCGGAGAGCGACACGTCGAGCGTGTCCGCTCGTAATGGCGCGACGCCAACCAGCGTCGGGTCGCAGTAAAAATTGACCGTCGGCACCGTCTCGGCGTTTGGGCAGTTGAAATTGACCAGCCCCGTCGTCGTCAGCGGCACCTCGCCGAGGATGGCGCGCGTGTTCTCGGTTCGGTAGTCCGCCGTTTTGCGGAAGATGAATACGACAGGGTGATCGTAAACGTGGAAGGCTTCTTCCGCCTCGAACTCGTTCAGCCAGTCCGGCGCGTCGTACGTCGGCAAATACTGGTCCGAAACGCGCAGGGGTCCAAGCTCGAACGTTTCCTGAAACGTCGCCACGATGTCGTAGCCAAGCTCGCCGCCGAACAGCGCGTCGAAATAGCGGTTGGTCATGGGCCAGCGTTCGGGAATCCGGTTCTGCGAGTCATAGCGCCGGTTCGAGCCGATGATCAGGTAATCGCTGTTGTCGAGGATTTCCTGCATCCGGTCGCGCTTCAATTCCACGTCGTCGTAAATGATCTGAAGCTTGTAGCCGTTGATGAGGCTGTACCACGCATCGCGCCCGTTGCATTCCTGCGGCGGCATCAGCCCCGGCGGAGGATCGTCCGCCAGCGAGATGCCCGGCGGCAGCGTGCAGACCTTCGCGGGCGCGACTTCATCCCAGTCGCCTTCCCACGCGAAGATCGAGCCGCCCGTCACAATCGGACCGCCGCTGACCAGTTCGACCGCAAACGTGTACGTCTCGCCTTCGGTCACTTCCAGCGTCGGTTCCAGCGGAATGTCGTACGAGTCGCCCAGCACGTTCCGCTCGCGCGTGAAATCCGCGCTCAGGCTGCCGACGGCAAGCGCTTCTTCCAGCCCCTGCCGCAGGACAATAATGCGAATCGCTTCCGGGTCGGCGTCGTCGTTCGGGTCGCCCAGGTGCGGCGCCTGAACGTGCGTGACCCGTCCGCTGGCGGGCGCGGTGAAGTCCGCGAACAGCATCTGTCCGTCCTGCAGCCGCGTTGCCTGACTGACCAGATCCATGTCGTCGCCGGCAAAGCTGTTGCCGAGCGCAATATTCATCAGCGGCGTGCCGGGCGGCGCGTTCTCAATTTCCAGCGCGAAATCGCCCGGCGCGTTTTCCCACACCCAGTTCCCCGCCTGCACGCTCGTCAACTGGTGGCGGTAGATGTTCGTGAACATCGCTGCCCACAACCCCGTGAAGCCCACCACCAGCGCCAGCAGCGCCGTCGCCAGCGCGCGCCGTGTCGTGCCCGCCCGCGCCCGCTTCACCAGTTCGACCAGCCCCCATGCCGCCAGCAGCGCCAGCGCCGGATAAATCGGCAGGTAGTAGCGCATACTCATGACCCACTGCCCGCCGAGCAGCGCGAAGTACGCCGCCACCCATGCGAACAGAAGCAGATTCAGCGTCGCGCCGGGCTTCCCGCGCACGAGTCGCACGCCTGCCCACGCCCACGCCAGCCACCCCGCGAGTCCCAGCGGCACGCCCATGCCCCACAACACCATATTCAGGAAGGGGAACACGTAGGAGGGGCGACCGACCCACTGCCAGTTCGGCGGCATTTCCGCCGCGCCGCTCACGAGCCGCTGCGCCTCGCCCACGTCCGCCAGCCACGCCTCGTTCGGGCGCAGCCCGAAAAAGCCGGGTCCCATGAAGGCATACGGGTTCAGGACGCGGAAAAACAGGAAGGCAATCAAGCCGGAGAGGACAAGTCCGATCAAGTGCGTCGTCAGCAGCCGCTCGCGCTCGCCGCGCGCCAGTCGTCGGTCGAGCGCCGGAAGCCCGTGCACGATGGCTGCCAGCACGATCAGCCCGACCATCGGCGCGACGTTGATGCGCCCCGCCAGCGCCGCGCCGAACGCCGCGCCGAACAGCACGTAGTCGGCAAGCTGCCCCTTGAGTTGCACGCGCACCGCAAACAGAATACCGAGAACTACAAATAAGTTCGTGATCGCGTCGGCGGTACCAAAATGCGCCTGTTA
>CALMDI010000112.1 GCA_937864975.1 uncultured Chloroflexota bacterium
GCCAGCCAGACGCCGGCGCCCGCAAGGGCAAGCTGCGCATCGACAACACGGTAGAGGCATTGCGGAAAGTGGATCCTGTCATCGTGCCGGGCAAGAGCGGCGACAGCCCGCTCCTGCCCGGCGAGTTGATCGACAAGCTGCAACTGCTCGACATCAACGAGAAGCTGCTGGCAGACGGCAAGGAACCCGCGGCGGGCGTGCCCATCTTGCTGGGTGTGACCAAAGCTGCGCTCAGTACGGACAGTTTCCTCTCGGCGTCGAGCTTCCAGCATACGATTCGCGTGCTGGCGGGCGCGGCGATTGAGGGCAAGGTCGACAAGCTGTACGGGCTGAAGGAAAACGTCATCATCGGCAAGCTGATCCCGGCGGGTACGGGTTTCCATACCTACCAGGATCGCGAACTGTCGGCGCCGAACATCACGCTCGAAGCCCAGGGGGCGTTCGACGCAACCGGCGAGCTGGACGAGGACAGCGACAGCGACGGCAACATATCGATGGATATGTAGCCTTCCATAGGATGAAACGAAAAGCGCGGGCGATGAGTCCCGCGCTTTTTATTCCTCATCGGCTAAGCTCATCATGCTATACTTGACTCGAGGCGTGATTATGGAGATGGAACGAAATGAACCGCACTTTTCCTATTCAGGCAAACGGGCAGATTACCCTGCCGCAGGAGTGGCGCGACAAGTACGGATTGACCGAAGGCGATACGGTCGCCATATTTGAGACGCAGGACGGCGGATTGGTCGTGCTGCCCCGTGAAGCCGTCGGCTTGGCAGCATTGGAACGCCTGCGTAAGGGACTCATGGAACGCGGAGTCACCATTGAGCAACTCCTGAAAGATGGGGAGCAAATCCGGCAGGAGATATATGAGGAGAAATACGCTGGCAAAGTGAGCAGGGATGCTTAGAGTCTTTGTCGATGCCAGCGTCCTCTTTTCGGCGGTTTATTCTCCAAACGGTTCGGCTTTTGACCTTATTCGATTTGCACTTCAAGGCAAGGTAATCGTTATTCTAAGTCACGATGTTATCGACGAAGTTGAGCGCAACCTGGGTCGAAAAGCGCCCGAACTTGTTAGTGTCTAGCGCACGCTTTTGGTTGCCTTACAGCCGGAAATTATCCAACCCTCACTCGACGCAATTGCGATTGCAATCACGTATGTTGTCGCCAAAGATGCCCATGTCGTTGCGGCAGCTATTCAGGCACAGCCGGATTATCTTGTGACTTATGATCGCAAGCACCTTCTTAATCCATCCGAAGTTGCTGAAAGGTCGGGGCTTCGGATTGTGGCGCCGGATGCCGTGATGCAGGCAATGGATAGGTAGCCTCCACGGCATAACCAGAAACAAGAAGCGCGGGCGATGAGTCCCGCGCTTTTCGTTTCCTGTATCCTAAGCTTAGCTCGTCCTCGATGGCAGACGGTGTCTGCCTGTGAAGACCTTCTGCAACCAGATTTCCAACGTGAAGACATGACAGAGCGCGTTCGAGCGATCCACGCCGGTAAAGTGGTGTTCCCAATCCTGTATAACCTGGTCACGCGAAACATAGTCGGGATACAGCGCATCCGGGTCTGTGAGCACACGCTCGAAAATCAACCGGCTTGGCTCGGCGCGAATCCATTTCGCTCGGTCGGCATGTCCCTTTGTCGCCGCCGTGGGCTGAATCAGCCCCAGTTTTCGCCGATATTTTTTCGATAGACGCTCGACTTTTCGCCGATAGTTAATCCCCGGCGCAAACGGATTGCCTGTATTAATTGTCGCGCCAGACTTCTGCCAGGGGATGTGACGATAATAGTTGGGATAATACGTCAGCAGCATGAGCCGGTACACGTAGCTCTCATAGCGCATCCAGTCCGGCAGACGGTAAATCGTTTCGAGCAGCGTGTTATCCATAAAGGGCATCTGGACTTCGCCACGTGTGAGCTGGCGACGGATGCCGCCCATCGTAAAACGACGGACACGATTTTGCATAAAGTAGTAATCAGTCTTGCCCAACCCACGATAGTGTTCAAGATTGGCGATGAGATCGGAGGCGCACTTCATTTTCGCCACGGCGATCTCGACTGTGATATCCGTGTCGAGTGCATGGCGTTGAAGGTAGCTGCCGCCGATGACGAGATCGCCGGCAAAACCGTTCAGGCGCAGTGCATCGTCGAGCGGGTTCGGGAAATTGGGTGATGATCCAATAATTTGGGCAAGGCTGACCTGTCCATCCTGCTCCCAGATTTCGGCAAGCGCCCGCTCGTTAATCCACGTCTCCCCGTGAAGTTCGAGGACGTGGTGGCGGGCGTCCCGTAACTGCGATACCTGAGCCGCGATCCGAATATCGTCACACCCAACCTGTCCAATTGTAAAGGTATGAAGGTCGCGACCTTCAGGAATGGCTGCAAATACAGCGCGTGAATCCAAGCCGCCGCTCAATTCCAGATTGACAATCGACTGCGTGCTGGCACGCGCCACCGCCTGACGAAAGTGGTCGTAAAGCAATTCGGCAGCGTTCTGTGCCTTCACCGCTAAATCGAGCGGGGGCATCGCATCCCACCACCAGTAGCGGGTTTGGCGCAAGCTGCGCTCAACAAGATTCCAGGTCATCACACTACCTGAAGGCACTAACTGAACGCCGTCGAGCAGGCTGCTGTCTTCGAGAAGATAACCCAACTGAACGAATTGATTCACTGCCTGCTGATTGACAACCGGCTGAAAATCCGGCAGCGCGAAGACCACTTTGGCTTCCCCACCCCAGACCAGCCCGCCGTTGTGCTGGCTCCAGTACAGGTATCGCAGCCCATAGCGGTCCGTGACCAGGTGAAGAAGCTTGCGCCTGATATCATAAATCACGGCACTGAAGAAGCCATCCAGCTTCTTCAGAAAATCGAGCGTCGGATTGCGCTGGTAAAGCCCTGCGAGAACGGTGAGTTCGTCGTCGGCTTGAAACCCGTGGGCAGCAGCAACCTCGGCGCCATTATAAATTGAGCCGTCCAGCCAGATTGCCACGTCGTCCTGCCGGTGCGGCTGCGGCTCGCGATGGATGACCCCGGTGACCGGGCGCGTGCCACAGACCGACTCGTCGCACCAGAGCGTATCCTGAACATAGTAATCGGCGTGGGTCAGCAGCGCGCGCATCGCGCCGAGCACACCGAGAGGCTCTTGATCGCGCACCGCATCACGTGTAAAACCCGCTAATCCGGGCATGGAACCTCCGGGGAGTCCATCGTCGCCTGAATAGGCGACCGCATATCTGCGGTGATATGCGGTTACACAGCCTAAATCAGGCTGCCAGAGAGACGCACATGACAGATTGTGTCGCTAATCGTACGTCGGAAGCTGCTCGTTCGGGCGAACGGCGTCGTAGAGCATCCAGTACAGCGGGCGCTCGCCGGGGTTGAGCGGCACCGCGAGGCTGTACGCGGCGCGCTCGTCACCCTGCTCGACCAGATTACCCAGCAGTGCAAAGTTCAAATTCCACAGGAACATCGGTCCCATGTTCGGCGTCGACTGCCCGATCTGGAAAGCGCGAATGGTGTAATTCGCCTGCGCCCATTTGTCGTTGAACGCCATCCACGGCTCCGGCGGCTCGCCGGGGAGGCTGTCCCACGTCGCCCAGCCGAACTCGGTCGCCCACATCTCATTATTCGCGTGACCGCCGTTGGTCATGATCTGGCGATAATCGCGCAGGTTATCCGCAAAGAAGAAGTGGGGGTCGTCATCCCAACCGCGCGTGCCGCAGCAGGTCGCATCCGGCGCGTTGCCCCAGCTATAAGGATGCACACCCACCGCGACGTCGGTGTACTGCCCTAACCCATTGGCGTACATCTCGCGCAGGTACTGGCGATCATCGCGCGAGCCGGGATTGTTCCCGGTTGGCGCCAGCCCTGCCGTGACCACCCTCGCATTCGGCGCGGCGGCGCGGACGGCATCATAGGCGGGACCAAAGAGGCGCATGTAGCCCGCGCCGTCGAACGGCAGCGCGCCCTGCCACTCGCGCTGGAGATTTGGTTCGTTCCACACCTCGACGGCATCCACGAAC
>CALMDI010000113.1 GCA_937864975.1 uncultured Chloroflexota bacterium
CCCTGAGCCAACTTTGGCTCCGTTATCCTGACCCCATCCCCTTGCCTCTTGCACAAAGTTCGGGATGAGTCATGTTTTGATTCTCTGTTGCGTTGAGGACTTACGCCTGCCGCGCCTCGGCGTAGGCGGGTAAGCGAATCGTGAACGTCGTCCCCGCGTTCACCTTGCTGTCCACCTCGATTGCGCCGTGGTGCCCCTGAACGATGCCGTAGGTCACAAACAAACCAAGCCCGGTGCCATTCGGCTTGGTCGAAAAGAACGGGTCGAAAATCCGGTCGATCTGGTCGTCCGGGATGCCGCACCCGTTGTCGGTGAAGCGGAGAACCACGTCGCGCCCCTCGACTCCGCCTGAAATTACGAGCCGTCCCTTGCGCGCCATCGCCGCCTGCGCGTTGAGCGTCAGGTTCATGAAGACCTGCTCAAGCTGATCCTTGCTGCCATAAATCGGCGGCAGGTCGCCTACCTTGAGCTGAATATCCATGCCTTCCTTCTCGAAAAACTTTCGGTTCAGGTCGACAATCCGCTCCAGAACGGTGGACAGATCAAGCAGTTGCAGGTCGGGTCCGGTGTTGCGCTTGCCGGTGAACTCCAGGAGTTGACTGACGATTCGCCGGATGCGCTCCACACTGTCCTGAATGATTTCGATACCGCGAATATCGACCGGGATATTGTTTGACACGCTCTCGACCAGATCGTCCAGCGTGACCGTAATCGGCTGAAGCGGGTTGTTGATCTCGTGCGCGATGTTCGCGGCGAGATGCCCGATAGATGCCAGCTTTTCCGAGCGAACGAGCATCTGCTGCGCCGACTGCAGTTCCGCCGTGCGCGCGGCGACCATGTCTTCAAGGTGCAGGGCGTAATTCACCTGAATCTCATGGAGAATCGCGTTTCGCAGCGCCAGCGACGCCTGCCGACCGATGCCTGTAAACAACCGGAAGTGATTGGTGTCGTACTCGGTGTCGAGCGCGGCGACCAGGAGTACGCCGAAGGTACTGTCGCCGTGCTGCAGCGGTACTGCCATGCCGCTCGCAAATTCGGGCAGCAGCGGCGTGTCGGGTGCCCAGACGGTCGGCGTGCCGCGTTTCAGAAAGCCCTCGATCAACGCGGGCGCGTCGATACCGTAGTCGGCGTTGATGTGGTCTTTCTGGTGCGTCGCCTGAGCGACGATTTGCCCGCTCTCGTCGATCTGGAAAATGGCGGTGAAGTCGCCGGGCAGCAGGTCAAAGACCAGATTCAGCACGAGGCGCAGCAGGTCGTCGCGCTCGACGTGCTGAATCATTTCCTCGCTCATACGCAGCAGCGCGGCAAGCTCGTCGGTGCGGCGTTGAAGCGCTTCTTCAAGCTGGCGCGCTTTCATCTTGCTCTGCGCGCGCGCCACCAGTTCCTGCGGGGCGAACGGCTTATACAGGTAGTCGTCCGCGCCCAGGTTCAAGCCGCGCGCCACGTCGGCAGGCTCGCGCGCGTTCGCGGTCACGAGGATGGTTGGGATCGCGGCAGTCGTCGCGTTCTCGCGCAGTGCGCGCAAGACGTCGAAGCCGTTCATTCCCGGCATTCGGATATCCAGCAGGATCAGGTCGGGGATGAGTTCCTGCGCCGCGCTGAAGGCGGAAATCCCGTCGTTGACCGCCTCGACCTGATACCCCTCGCGCTCGAAAATCCGCTGGAGCATGATCGTGGTGTTCACCTCATCGTCCGCGACGAGGACTAA
>CALMDI010000114.1 GCA_937864975.1 uncultured Chloroflexota bacterium
CGTGGCAACGATCAGCCGACCGGTAGCATCACGGAAGACGTCGTCAAAGGCGTCCTTGACGATCATCTCCGACGGCGTCCAGCCGGGCTGCTCCGCGTTGGTGCTGTCGCCGAGCAGGATGAGCACGCCGCGGCGTGAAAACTCCGCGAGCTTCGCGTAGTCAGGCTTTTTGCCATCAACTGGCGTATTGTCGAACTTGTAGTCGCCGCTGTGGACGATCAATCCCTGCGGCGTATTGATGCCAAAGCCGACGCAGTCGGGGATGCTGTGACACTGGTGAAAGCTCTCAATGCGGAACGGACCGACGTTCAGCACGTCACCCGCCTTGAAGACGTTAATCTGCGTCTCTTTATCCAGTCGCGCGTCGCGCAGCTTGACTTCGAGCAGGGCAGCCGTCAGCGGCGTGGCGTACAGCGGCACGCCGCGCAGCACGTCCACCACGTGCGCGGTCGCGCCCGTGTGATCTTCGTGCCCATGCGTGTAGAGAATGCCGTGGATTTTGAGATCGGTGCGTTCCTGAAGATAGCGGAAGTCGGGAATGATGTAATCGACGCCGAGCATGTCGTTCGCGGGAAACATGACGCCGGTATCGACCACAATCGCGTCGTTTCCAAGCTCGATAATTGTCATGTTCTTGCCGACTTCGCCACAACCTCCCAGAGGGATAATTCTGAGCTTGGGTTTATGGGGTTTATTGGGTTTAGGCATAACGTAACACAGCCGGTAAACGCCAACCGTTTACCGGGTAAAAGTTCCTTTCTACGAGTTATTCCGTTCCATCTATAAACAAGCAAAAAATATAAATAACCGCAATTTCAAGCGTTATTGTACCACAATGCTTCCGCGACTTGAAGCCTCAGCCCGAATTTTAATGAAAGTTATATAAGTCTTTAATAAGCGGATCGAGCAAATCGCTTCAAACCGCTGACGACCGGGGCGTCTATGGCGTGATTAATGCCGCCAGTCCTCGAAGCCTTGAAGCGCGGCGACGACTTCTTCCAGATCATTCTCCGTCATGTCATTGTAGAAGGGGAGTCGCAGCAGTCGGTCGCTCACGTCTTCCGTCACCGGGCAGTCGCCGGGCTTGCCGCCAAACGCCATGCCCTTGTCCGACAGGTGCAGCGGCAGGTAATGAAACACGCTCAAAATGTCGCGCGACTTCAGATGGTCGATCAGCGCCGTACGTTCCTCCAGCGACGGCAATAGGATGTAGAACATATGGTAGGGCTGCTCGCAGTAGTCCGGTACCGTCGGCATTTGTACGCCATGCTGGTTTGCCCACTCGCCCAGATTTTCCCGGTAATAGGTCCAGATGCGCTGTCGCCGCGCCTGAATGTCTGCCGCTTCCTCAAGCTGCGCGTACAGAAATGCTGCCAGAAGCTCGGATGGCAGCCAGCTTGAACCGACATCCACCCAGGTGTATTTATCGACCATCCCACGGAAAAAGCGGCTGCGGTTCGTGCCTTTCTCCCGTAAAATCTCCGCCCGCTCGATCATGTCGGCGTCATTGACGAGTAACGCGCCGCCTTCGCCGCAGGTGAAATTTTTGGTTTCGTGGAAGCTCTGTGTGGCAACCGCGCCGAATGTCCCCAGGTATTTCCCCTTATATTTGCCGAACAAGCCGTGCGCGTTGTCCTCCACGACGGCGATGTCGTGGCGGTTGGCGATGTCCATGATGGTGTCCATCTCGCAGCCCACGCCCGCGTAATGCACAGGTACAATCGCTTTCGTCCGCTCGGTGACGGCGGCTTCAATCAGTCGCTCGTCCAGGTTGAGCGTGTCCGGGCGGACGTCGACAAACACCGGACGCGCGCCGCGCAGCACAAACGCATTGACCGACGACACGAATGTGAACGACGGCAGAATAACCTCGTCGCCCTCCTGAACGTCCGCGAGAATGGCGGACATTTCCAGCGCGTGCGTGCAGGACGTGGTGAGAAACACTTTGGGCACGCCCAGAGCCGACTCTAACAAGGCATGGCACTTCTTCGTGAACTGCCCATCGCCGGAAAAGTGCCTGCTCTCGGCAACCTGCGCCATATACTTGAATTCGCTGCCCGCGATGTAGGGTCTGTTAAACGGAATTCGAAACGCCATTCGTCGATCTTTCTCATCGGAACGCTTTCAGGAAGCGATGATCGAAACACCATTAAGCTCCCTGTATATCCTTATTTATCCACGATTCCGCCGCATTCACAATCAGACCATCATAGCAGAACCCGCTTCAGCGGCGTCGTGCTCGCTCCCACAGGTGAGGGTTATGATGCCCCTCCGAAGAACAGGAGCCACTTGATGAAGGGGAGCGTAAGCGAATCACACGGGATGGGTTGGCTTCGTGAACCAGCGATGATACCAGACTTCCAATGACTGCGTGACGAAGCCCTGCCGCTGGTAACTGCGCTGCGCGCTCAGATTACGCCCCTGAGTCACGACGACGACATTCTGAAAGTCATGCCGCGCGAACCAGGCGAGCGCAGCCTCGATCAACTGGTGACCGAGACCGCGCCCGCGATAAGCCGAATCGACGCCGAACAAGCCGATTTGCCCGATGCCGTCCGCGGCGCGCGAGCAGGTCACAAATCCCGCGGGCGCTCCATCGGCGGTGGCGACGAGTACCGCCTGACCGGAGTCAGCGCCGCTTTTTTCGATCCACACTTCGTACATCTCGGCGCAGCGCTCGCGCGGAAAGTTCAGATCGTTGTAGAAGCGGGTATGGACGAAGCTTTCGCGTGCGATCCGCTTGAGGGCAGGCAGATCGTCCGGCTCGTTGAGGCGTATCCCTTGATAAGTCTTCTGCTCGTGGGTTTCCGGCTTCAGGCTTGCGCTCAGCGTCACGCGGATGTCGACCATGTGGAAGTGATGGCGTTCCGCGAGCGAGGTGGTCGTGAGGTCATCCGACGCCGACAGGAAATACAGGCAGTCGATTCGCCGTTCGGCGCACCACGCTTCAATCGCCCCCATCGATTCAGGGGTCAGACGGCTGCCGTTGACGCGCGCGATCCGATAACCGAAGAACGCCGAGTCCCACTCAAGAAACTGGCAGGGAGGGTTCATAAGTGTCCGGGGTGGTTACGTCGGCGGTGCTTGCGGTGGCGCGCACGACGTAGGTGGGGCGGTCGAGCATACGGAAATGCATTCGCGCCAGGTACTCGCCGATAATGCCAATCGCCAGAAGCTGCGCGCCGGAAAAGACGGCGATGATCGACGCGAGGAACGGGAAGCCGGGGACGCTGCCGCCCTCGATCAGGTAGCGCCCGGTGACGTACAGAAACACCAGCGCGCCGAACAACGCGAACAGGAAGCCGATCAGGCTGGCAAGTTGGAGCGGCAGCACGCTGAAGCCGGTAATCATGTTGAGCGCGTGGGTCAGCAGTTTCCGAAAGGTATAGTTGGACTGCCCGAATTTGCGCTCGTCGTGGCGCACCGGCAGCGCGACAAAACGGGTTGTTCCCCACGTCAGCAGCACGTCGATGGAGATAAACGACCCCTGATAC
>CALMDI010000115.1 GCA_937864975.1 uncultured Chloroflexota bacterium
TGTCCGGCGGCGCCGACCTGACCATCGAGCGCGACCGCGACAAGAACCCGGTCGTCGCGCTGCGCGAGATCGCCGAGGAGACCGTGCGCCCGCACGAGTTGCGGGAAGCGGCGGTGGTCAATCTCCAGAAGATTCTCCCCGACGACGAGGACGAGACCGACGAGGTCGGCTCGCTCAGCCAGTCGGCCGAGGCGCTGCGCATCACCGCGGCCGCGCCGGCGCGCAACAATTCGGTCGGCGGCGATTACGAGGGCTGATCCGCCCGCCCGCCTCCCTCCTCCCCTTTTGGACCTACGAAGGCCGCCCCCCGGGGCGGCCTTTTCGCTGGCTCAGGCCCAGCCGCTGTTGCTGCAAATCCTGCTGGTGCTCGGCGGGCGTGACAAATGGCCTCGCTCGCCACGCTCATGCCATGTCACGGATCTCGGCCGGCAGCAGGTCCGGCCCTATCCGGGCAGGTTGCCCCTACCCCCGATCCCATGCGGCGCGCCGGATCTCGGCCGGGGCTCCCGTCAGGCCCCCTGAGGCGCGCCCCCGCCTTCGCCGACGCCGCCGAAGCGCCTGCCCGCCTTGGGGACGGCCGAACCGCGTACCGGCTGGACCACGGTGGTGGCGCCCTTGTCGGCGTCGCGGTCGATCTTGCCGTCCTTGATCAGCGCGTTGATCTCCTCGCCGGTGAGCGTCTCGTACTCGAGCAGCGCCTGCGCGAGCAGGTGGAGCTTGTCCTCTTCGCCCTGGAGGATGTCGGTCGCGCGCCGGTGCGCGCTCTCGACCAGTTGCTTGATCTCGGCGTCGATCAGCTTGTTGGTCTCGTCGGAGCCCATCGTGCGCTGGCTGCCGCCGTAACCGAGATAACCTTCCTGCGTCGCTTCGTATTGCAGCGGCCCGAGCTTGTCGCTCATACCCCAGCGGGTCACCATGTTGCGCGCCAGCGAAGTAGCGTACTGGATGTCGGAACTCGCGCCGCTCGACACCTTGTCGTGGCCGAAGATCAGCTCTTCGGCCACCCGGCCGCCCATGCTCACCGCGAGATCGGCGTGCATCTTGTCGCGGTGGTACGAGTAGTTGTCGCGTTCGGGCAGGCGCATGACCATGCCCAGCGCGCGGCCGCGGGGGATGATCGTCGCCTTGTGGATCGGGTCCGATGCCGGTTCGCGCATTGAGACGAGCGCGTGGCCCGCCTCGTGATAGGCGGTCATTTTCTTCTCGTCGTCGGTCATCACCATGCTGCGCCGCTCGGCGCCCATCATGACTGTGTCCTTGGCGTCCTCGAACTCCTGCATCGCCACGAGCCGCTTGTTGCGCCGGGCCGCGAGCAGCGCCGCTTCGTTGACAAGGTTCGCGAGGTCCGCGCCCGAGAACCCCGGCGTGCCGCGCGCGATCGTGCGCGGGTTAACGTCGGGCGCGAGCGGCACTTTCTTCATGTGGACCGACAGGATCTTCTCGCGCCCCTCGATGTCGGGGATAGGGACCACCACCTGGCGGTCGAAGCGGCCCGGGCGCAGCAGCGCCGGGTCGAGCACGTCGGGGCGGTTGGTTGCCGCCATAACGATCACGCTTTCGTTCTGCTCGAAACCATCCATTTCCGCGAGCATCTGGTTCAGCGTTTGCTCGCGCTCGTCGTTGCCGCCGCCCAAGCCCGCGCCGCGATGACGCCCGACGGCGTCGATCTCGTCGATAAACACGATGCTCGGCGCGGCGGCTTTCGCTTTTTCGAACAGGTCGCGCACGCGCGACGCGCCGACGCCGACGAACATCTCGACAAACTCGGACGCGGCGATGCTGAAGAACGCCACGTTCGCCTCGCCTGCCACGGCGCGTGCCATCAGCGTTTTACCCGTACCGGGAGGTCCGACGAGCAGGACGCCGCGCGGGATGCGCGCGCCGAGCGCGATGTATTTATCCGGCTCACGCAAAAAGTCGACAATCTCGACCAGTTCGCGCTTGGCGGAATCCTGACCCGCGACGTCGGCAAAGGTGATCTTCGGCTTTTCCGGGTTGTACTGCTTTGCCTGGCTGCGCCCGAAGCCGAAAATGCCGTTCGCCTGACGCTGCGTGCGCCGCGCGCTCCACAGGAAAAAGCCGAGCAGCAGCAGAAGCGGACCGAAGTTAATCAGGAAGATCAGGATCGGAGATGGCTCGACCGTCTGCGCGATGACGGTCACGCCCTGCGCGCGCAGCACCTCGGTGAGCGCCGGGTCTTCAATCGGCAGCAGGGTCGTCTCAAAGCGGCGCGATGTCTGCGGCGGGATGCCTTCCGCTTGGAGCGGCGAGCCATCCGGCGGGAACGTCACGTCGGTTTTGAACGTGCCAGTCGCCTGATCTGCCGCCAGGATCACGTCCTGAACGTTGCCGCTATTGACCTGATCGAAGAAAAAAGAGTACGGAACTTCGACCGGACCCGGCGCGCCCATGTTGCCGACGACATCCGTCATTCGGAACAGGAGCCACGTCAGGGAAACGATGAGAACGAGGGGCCAGAGCCAACGCGGGGGCTGGAACTGCGGTCGTGGTGGCGGCGTTCCCCCGCGCTTGTCGTTCTTGTCCTCAGACGGTTTACCTGGAAATTGCATTCGATTGCCTTAGCGGTAATTAGAGTCCTATCAGCTATCTTACACGCTCCGTATTAGAGACGTATAAATGTTTCCCTGAGCGTTGGATAAAGCGAGCGGTAGGTGGCATAGGCGCCGGCATAGCGTTCCGGTTCGCGCGGTTCTGTCGGTTCGCCTGTCTGGATGGTCGCCGCGCACGCCGCCGGTACGTCGGGATACACGCCCGCGCCGACCGCCGCCAGCAGCGCCGCGCCATAGGCTGCGCCCTCTGTCGTACTGGTGCTGACCAGCGGCGCGCCGATGACGTCCGCCAGAATCTGCCGCCAGAGCGGACTTTTCGCGCCCCCGCCGCTCACGCGCACTTCCATTTGCCCGGAGGCGAGTCCCGCCTCCTTCATCAATTCAAAGCTGTCTCTTAAGCCAAAGGCGACGCCTTCCAGTACGGCGCGCGTCAGATGCGCCCGTGTGTGCCGTGTCGTGAGACCGATAAACGCACCGCGCGCCAGTGGATCGGGATGCGGCGTGCGCTCGCCCGTGAGGTAGGGCAAAAAAATCAAGCCTTCGCTGCCGGGCGGCAGGTCCGCCGCCGGAGCCAGCAGGTCGTCAAACGACATGCCGGACGCGAGCGTATCGTGATACCACTGAAGGCTGCCCGCCGCGCTGAGCATGACGCCCATGAAGTGCCACATACCCGGTACCGAGTGACAGAAGGCGTGCAGCCGTCCTTCGGGATCGTAGCGGTAGTCCGCCAGAGGGGCGAACACCACGCCCGACGTGCCCACCACCAAGCCAATGATCCCCGGCTTGACCGCGCCCACGCCCACCGCGCCCGCCGCCTGATCCCCCCCGCCGCCGACCACGGGCGTCCCCGCTTTGAGTCCGGTCAATGCCGCCGCTTCCGCGCTGACCTCTCCCGTGATTTCAGGTCCTTCGACCAGCGCGGGGAGCCAGCTTTCGGGAATATCCAGCCCGTTCACGACCTCGCGCGACCAGGCGCGGCTGGCGACGTCCAGCAGCAGCGTGCCGGAAGCGTCCGCGACATCCATCGCATAGTCCTTCGTCAGCCGAAACCGGACGTAGTCTTTGGGCAGCAGCACGCGCGCCGCCTGTGCGTAGACGAGCGGCTCATGCTCGCGCACCCACAGAATTTTCGGCGCGGTGAAGCCGGTCAGCGCGCGGTTGCCCGTCAGTTGAATCAGGCGGTCAAAGCCGATGCGATGCGTAATTTCGTCACACTGCGGCTGCGTTCGCTGGTCGTTCCAGAGCATCGCCGGGCGCAAAACGCCCCCTTCCGCGTCGAGCAGAACAAGCCCGTGCATCTGCCCGGTCAAGCCGATACAGGCGATGTCCTCGCGCGTTGCGTTCGCCGCCGCCAGCGCCGCGCGGATCGACTCGACCATGCCATCCCACCAGTCCGCCGGATTTTGCTCGCTCCACAGGGGCTTGGGCGTGCTGATCGGCTGCGGCGTGGTGTGCGAAGCGACGACCTTACCCTCTTCGTCAATAATCAGCGCTTTCGCGCCTGTCGTGCTGATGTCAAGACCGAGCAGGTATGGCATCAGCGCACTCCCAGCAGCAGCTCCACGGTCAGTTGGTCGAGCCGTTCGTAGTTCAGCCCGCGCCGCCCCAGCGCCACGCGGTCGAATGTCTCTCCGCGGAGCCGTTCGGCGCTCTCGCGGCTGTAGCCCGCGGCGAGGTAATGGTGCGCGCCGTCGTCCGCGCGGATTGCGGCGAGCAATTCCTGAATTTCGGGATCGCGGTTGAACCGTTCCGCCTTTTCCTTGAGGATGAGGTACGTGCGCATACAGCCGCGCGCGAACTCCTTAACGCCGTTGTAGTCCTCGGTGCGGAAGGCGTGCGCGTCGTAGTGGCGACTGCCCGTGTAGCCCACGTCTTCGAGGAATTTGACCAGGTAGAATGCCTGCTTAATCATGACCGAGCCGAAGCGGAAGTCCTGATCGTAGCGCCCAAACATCTGATCATTCAGGTCGATGTGAAAAAGCTTGCCCGAATCCCATGCCTGCGCGACGGCGTGCAGGAAGTTCAGCCCCGCCATGTGCTCGTGCGCGACTTCGGGATTGACCCCCACCATCTCCGGGTGGTCGAGCGTGCTAATGAAGCCGAGCATCGAGCCGACGGTGGGCAGATACAGGTCGCTGCGCGGCTCGTTGGGCTTCGGCTCCAGCGCGAATTTCAGGTCATAGCCCTGATCGATGGCATAGTCACACAGGTAGTTCAGCGCGTCGCGGAACCATTTCCCGGCGTCCAGCGGGTTTTTGCTCGAATCGGTCTCGGTGCCTTCGCGCCCGCCCCAGAACACGTAAACCTTCGCGCCCAGTTCCACGCCCAGGTCGATGGCGTTCATCGTCTTTTGCAGCGCGTAGGCGCGCACATTCGGGTCGTTCGACGTGAACGCACCGTCCTTGAACGCCGGGTCGCTGAACAGGTTCGTCGTCGCCATCGGCACGACCAGCCCGGTTTCGTCCAGCGCTTTCTTGAAGTCGCTCACGATCTTGTTGCGCTCTTTGGGCGTCGCGTCAATCGGCACGAGGTCGTTGTCGTGGAAGTTGACGCCATACGCGCCAACCTCCGCCAGCAGGTACACCAATTCCACAGGCGAGAGTGTTTCGCGCACCGGACCGCCAAACGGGTCGCGCCCTGGACTGCCAACCGTCCACAGACCGAACGTAAATTTATGCTCAGGCTTCGGATCATACGCCATAAGAACACCTTCTTCTTGTGAAGTCATCGTCCGCACGTCTACAATCGACGCATTGTAACATCTGCGCGAAAAGACGCCGAAGGAAGAGCAGCATGACGCGGAAGGTTGCCTTTGTGTCCGGGGCAGGCGAAGGGATCGGCGCGGCGGTGGCGCGGCGGTTCGCGCGCGACGGGATCGCGGTCGCCGTCAACGACGTCGATCCGGCAAAGGCGCGGCAGCTTGTCGACGAGATCGCGGCGAGCGGCGGCGAGGCAGCAGCGGCTCCCGGCGACATTGCCGACGTTGCCGCCGTGCGCGGTATGATCGCCGGGGCAGTGAGCGCGTTCGGTCGGCTGGATATTGCCGTCGCCAACGCGGGAATCACCAGTTGGGGCGACTTCTTCGACTATTCACCCGACACGTTCGACCGCGTCATGGGCGTCAATATGCGCGGCACCTTTTTCACCGCGCAGGCGGCGGCGCGGCAAATGCGCGATCAGGGCGACGGTGGGCGCATCGTGCTGACGTCGTCGGTTGCCGGGATTCAGGCAATTCGCTACCTGTCTGCCTACAGCATGACCAAAGCCGGGATTGAAATGCTGGCGAAAAATCTGGTCGTCGAGCTTTCGCCCTACGGCATCACGATCAACGCCATCGCGCCCGGCGCGACCCTGACGCCGCGCAATTTCGCGGACGACCCAAAGTACGACGATCACTGGAATCAGGTCGTGCCAATCGGCGTCATGCTCTCCGAGGACATCGCGGGCGCGGTTAGCTTCCTGTGTTCGGAGGACGCGCGCAAAATAACGGGGCAAATGCTGGTCATCGACGGCGGTTGGACGGCAATCAGCCCCACGCCCGACCTCGACTTTGTCGAGCGCAAGGGGGAATAGCCGTCAGCCATCAGCTTAAAGACAAATGATTATGGCGTAACGCAGAGGCGCAAAGGGCGCAAAGGCGCAGAGAAATTTTTCTCTGTGTCTCTGTTCCTCTGCGTCTCTGCGTTAAGTTTTTCAATTGCTTTTAAGCTGACGGCTGATGGCTGAAAGCTGTTCGCTCCTCCCAAATGCTCAACACTTTTCACAAATGCTCGGCGTTATGATGAAATTGTCCCTGAAGACTTCAGCGAGACGCCAATGCTTCAACCTGACGGCAGCGAGTGGAACGACGACAACCGAATCATGACGCGATCCGCGCTGAGCGTGCTTCCGCCCGGAGCGGGTCGCGCCGCGATAGAGCCGCCGTGGATGTTGCGGCACTACTTCGACGGCGAGCTTGACCTCGACCGCGAGTTGAGCGCGCGTTACCCCGGCACGCCGCTGCTGTCGATTGTGCATTTCCGCGAGGTTGGCGCGCGGTCGCCGTATCCGCTGGCGACACTTTCGACCCAGGACGGCGCGGCGTCGGCAGCCGTCGAATTGAACCCATCGACCGGGGCGCTGCATTTGACCGTCACCTTTGCGTCCATGCTCAGCCTGCGCTTCCAGATGGACGGTTTGAGCGCGATGGATCGCGAGCGCTGGCAGGCGATGATGGGCAGCGGTGACGACCTCGCTTTCCTGTGGGGTGAAGCCCGCTGGCAGTCCGATTACCTGATCTGCGCCGCGCACCGCTATTACACCAACGTCTTTGCGTTCTCTCCGTATCACGTCGAAGCCGCGTTTCGTCTGACGCCGGACGTCACCCGCCGCCTGCTGGATTGGCTGGCGGGCTGCGGGATGCCGACCGATAATTCGCCGTCCCCAGCCCGCTGGTGAAATCCGCTGAGCCTGCAATAGTCGATCTCTAAGCAAGTCTTAAACGCCTGTTACTGCCGCTTTCTGCTTGCCATGTGATAACCAGTGGCAAACGTGGGCTGCTCGTATGCGTCGATCTGGAGACGACCAATGACGACTCTCTGGTACAAGAACGCGATCCTCTATGGCTTGGACATCGATAAGTTTCAGGACTCGAATGGGGACGGCTGGGGCGATTTTCCCGGCGCGCTTGGCAGGCTCGATTACCTTGCCGATCTCGGCGTGACCTGTCTGTGGCTTCTGCCGTTCTATCCGTCGCCGCACCGCGATAATGGCTACGACGTCGTGGATTACTGTGCGGTCGATCCGCGTTACGGCACGCTGAAGGATTTTCAGACCTTTCTCGCTGGCGCGCGCGAACGCGGCATTCGGATTCTGATCGACATGGTGGCGAACCACACCTCCGACCAGCACCCGTGGTTTCAGGAAGCGCGGCGAGACAAAACCTCGAAATACCACGACTACTACATCTGGGCGCAGGAGCCGCCGGAAAAATCTGCCCACCAGCCGATTTTTCCCGGTGCCGAGAACAGTGTCTGGCACTACGACGAGGTCGCCGGAGCGTACTACTTTCACATCTTTTACCACTTTCAGCCGAGCCTGAACCATGCCAATCCCGACGTCCGCGCGGAATTCCAGCGCATCCTCAAATTCTGGCTCGATCTGGGCGTGGACGGCTTCCGTATCGACGCCGCGCCGCACATGATCGAACCGAAGGATTCGCCTGAAACCATCGTGCCGCACCCGCACGACATCCTGCGCGAGATGAGCGCGTTCGTCCGCGGGCAAAGTCCCGACGCGGCGCTGCTCGCCGAAGCCGATGGAGAACCGGACGAACTGCCCGCCTTCTTTGGCGACGGCAGGGAAATGCACCTGCTGTTCAACTTTTACCTCGACAACTACCTGTTTCTCGCCTTCGCGCGCCGGAACGCGAACACGCTGGGGCGGGTGCTGACGCAGTTTCCGAATATCCCGCGGGAAGGGCAGTGGGCAAACTTCCTCCGAAACCTGGACGAACTCGATCTGGAACGCCTGACGGAAGACGAACGGCAGGTGGTGTACGCCGCTTTCGCGCCGGACGAGGACATGCGGATCTACAACCGGGGCATTCGCCGCCGCACCGCGCCGATGTTCGGGGGAAACCGGCGGCAGATGGAAATGGCGTACAGCCTGTTATTTTCGCTGCCCGGCGCGCCTCTGGTCGTCTATGGCGATGAGATCGGCATGGGCGACGATCTTTCGCAGCCGGAACGTAACAGCGTCCGCACGCCTATGCAGTGGGCAGACGAGCTAAACGGCGGCTTCTCGACGGCTCCCGTGTCAAAGCTCGTGCGTCCGGTGATCGATACGGGAGAATTTGGCTACGAACGTGTGAATGTGACTGACCAGCAGCGCGACCCCGACTCCTTCCTGAACTGGATGAAGCGGCTGATCGAAATTCGCAAGCAGAATCCGCAGTTGGGTACCGAATTGTGTCACGTCTTCGACGTGGGCGCGCCGGAAGTGCTGGCGCATCAGGTGCAGTTGGACGGGCATAATCTCATCGCGCTGCACAATTTATCCGACAAGCCGCTCACGGTGACGCTTGACGTGAACGACACTCTGACCGAAGCGCTAGCGAATCAAGCCTATCCCGCGCTGAATCACTCAAGAGAGTTTTCCCTGCCCGGCTTCGGCTATCGCTGGTTTCGCACGGTCGCGCGGCGCTAAACCGCTCGCGCCTGCTTGAAATCTCGCTCGTAATGCGTCAAGATTGCGCGCATTCACGAAAGCTAACCAGGCGAGGGTGCGATGAATCGGCTTCAGCACGAGACCAGCCCGTATCTGCTTCAGCACGCCGACAATCCGGTGGACTGGTACGCCTGGGGTGAGGAAGCATTGGCGGCGGCGCGGGCAAGCGACAAGCCGATTTTGCTGAGTGTGGGTTACAGCGCGTGCCACTGGTGCCACGTCATGGCGCACGAGAGCTTCGAGGACGACGAGACCGCGCGCCTGATGAACGAGCTTTACGTCAACGTCAAGGTCGACCGCGAGGAGCGACCCGACGTGGACGACATTTACATGCAGGCGGTGCAGGCGATGACCGGGCATGGCGGCTGGCCCATGACAGTCTTTCTCCTGCCCGACGGGCGACCGTTCTACGGCGGCACGTATTTCCCGAACCAGCCGCGCCACGGGATGCCCTCGTTTCAGCAAATTCTGCACGGTGTTGCCGACGCCTACAGCAATCGCCGCGGCGAGGTGGAGCGCGCGGCAGACCAGATGACTCAGTCGCTGCGTCGCGACCTGCTCGGCATCGGCGGGCAGGCGAGCGACCTGAACGCGACACTGCTCGACACCGCTGTGAGGAAGATCGCGCAGAGCTTCGACGCGACCTATGGCGGCTTAGGCAGTGCGCCCAAGTTCCCACAGCCGATGAACCTCGAATTTCTCCTGCGCGCCTACGCCCGCACGGGCGACCCGCAAACCCTTCAGATGGTCACGTTCACTCTGCAAAAAATGGCGCGCGGCGGCATTTACGATCAGGTCGGCGGCGGCTTTCACCGCTACAGCGTCGATGCGATCTGGCTGGTGCCGCACTTCGAGAAGATGCTCTACGACAACGCGCAGTTGAGCCGTGTCTACCTGCATACCTGGCAGGTCACGGGGGAGCCGTTCTACCGGCAGATTGCCGAGGAAATTTACGATTACGTCCTGCGCGAAATGACCTCGCCGGAAGGCGGCTTCTACAGCACGACCGATGCCGACAGCGAAGGCGAAGAAGGGAAGTTCTTCGTCTGGACGAAGGGCGAGCTTGAGGAATTGCTTGGCGACGATGCTCCCGTCGCGATTGAATACTGGGGCGTGACGACCCGTGGCAACTTTGAGGGAGCGAACATTCTCAACGTCCCCAACGATAAAGAAGTCATCGCGGAGCGGCTTGGACTGTCGGTTGACGCGCTCGACGCGAAGCTGAACGCGCTCAAGGACAGGCTGTATGCGGCGCGAACGCAGCGCGTGCATCCCGGCTTGGACGACAAGATTCTGACGGCATGGAACGGCTTGATGCTGGCGAGTCTGGCGGAAGCGGCGCGCGTGCTCGAACGCGAGGATTACTACACCGCCGCGCTCCGCACTGCCGACTTCCTGCTCGACAGGCTCAGCGTCAACGGTCGCCTGCTGCGGACGTATAAGGATGGCGAGGCGAAGATCAACGGCTATCTGGAAGACTACGCCAACCTGATCGACGGGCTATTGGAGCTTTACCAGACGACGTTTGACGAGCGCTGGTTCGTCGAGGCGCGGCGGCTGACGGACGTGGTGCTCGACCATTTCGCGGCGGGCGACGGCGGATTCTTCGACACAAGCGATGACCACGAAGCGCTGATCGTGCGCCCGCGCAACGTGCAGGACAACGCCACGCCGTCGGGAAACTCGGTGATAGTGAAGAATCTCGTTCGGCTGTCTGCCTACACCGGGGACGCGCGCTACGATGAGGCGGCGCGGGGCGCGCTCCGGCTCCTGACCGAAGCGCTCAAGCAGTATCCGCAGGCATTTGGTGAGGCGCTCAACGCGGTCGATATACTCGTCAATGGACTGGCGGAAGTCGCCGTCGTTGGCGACCCGGAGGATGCGCGAACGCAGGCGCTGCTCGACGTGATGCAGAAGCCGTATCGCCCGAACGTCATCACGGCACTTGCCCCGCGTGATGTCGAAGGCGAGGCGGCGATTCCGCTTCTTAGTTACCGGATGCAGCGCGGCGGTCAGCCGACCGTGTACGTCTGCCGCAACTTCGCCTGCCGGATGCCGGTGACAACGCCAGAAGAAGCGCGAGCGCTTTTAGAGACGGCTCGTGAATGACTACTATCCTCTGCAAGAGCGTGGCGATGATCTTGTTGCTTTCATCATCCTGATATCATCTGCCGCGTTCCGTCGCGCATAGATTGATGCAGCCCACACAATCGCCTCAGGACTACTTTCGTCTGATGCTGCTCACGGTCGTTGGGCAGGCGTTTTCCGCAGCGGGTTACACGCTGCAAGAGCGCCCGGCGCAGTGGGCGGGCGGTCTGTTTCGCTTCGTCAAGCCCCTCGAAGACAATCTGTCAGCCTTCATCGACTTCCAGCATCTCCATTACGCCGAGGGGGGTCCGTCGCGCTTTCAGGTGATTCTCGCGCGCAGCGATCAACCGAACCCCGCCGCCTACAGCCGCCACCCGCGTTACGCTCGCCGCGCGCTCAGCGCGCTGGTCGTGAGCGATTTCGGCGTGCCGATTCTGCCGTCCGCCGATCACTGGTGGACATTTGGGGATGTAACGCAGCTTGGCAAAGCGCTCGGTGAGGCGGGGTCGCTGGCGGTCGCCTACGGAATGCCGTGGCTGAGCGGCGACCTCGTGCCACCGTCAGGATAGCGTCAGGTTCAAAGCATTGACACGCTCTGACGCTGCCTCGATAACGGCGCGCATGATTTTTAACGTTCGCTCCCGAAGCGCAGCCGCGCTGGCGGTTCTGGTGTTCCTTTCCGGCTGTAGCTTTAATACCATTCAGCCGCCAACCTATGTGACGGCGACGCCCTCGCCCGACAGCGTCGTTCAAGTGTCATTTCAGGCATCGGTGACGCCGCCACCCGCTACCCTCCCGCCGTCTCCCACCGCTCCCCCCGTCCCTACCCTCGACGCGCAGGTGGCGCTGCAAGCCGCCGAGCGCTACCTCATCAACGGCTATTACGAAGACGCCGTTCGGACGTATGAATCGGTCTTGCTGCAAGGCGACAGTGCCCCGGAAGCAACGCGCGCCGCGGCGGCATTTGGCATGGGTCAGGCGGCG
>CALMDI010000116.1 GCA_937864975.1 uncultured Chloroflexota bacterium
CGGCGTGTCCATGCGGATCAGGTCGCAGTAACCGACGATGAGCGCCAGCGGGCTGCGAAGATCGTGCGACGCCATCCGCAGCATCTCGCTCTTAAAGCGGTCGAGGTCGCGCAGCGTCGTCACGTCGTGCATGACGACGACGTGCCCCCCATACCCGGAGTACGGATTATCCCAGCGCGAGACTGTAACCACAAAATCCTGCCGCTTGCGATCCGAGTGCGTCTCGAACGTCCAGGTGTCGCCATGCCGCGTCGGGTTATCGACCAGTTTTTGCAGCGGCGCGAAAGCGCTGTCCATCGGGAGCAAGTGCGCCAGCGATTTGCCGACGACTTCCTGATGCGGAATCCCGCCCAGCAGGTCGAGCGCCGCGTCATTGACCACCAGAATTTGCCCCTGGTCATTCACGACCAGCAGCACGTCGGGTATGGCGTGGAGCGTCGCCTCCAACTGGCGCTGCTTTTCCTGCATCTGGTGAAATAACTGCGCGTTCCGCAGCGCAACCGTCGCCTGATTGGCGATGATCGTCACCAGCCGTAAATGATGCTCGTTGAAGCGGTTCGGCTCGGCGTGTTCGAGCGTGATAATCGCCAGCACTTCCTCGTCCTGCACCATCGGCAGGCACAGCGCCGACCGAACCGGGCTGCCGTCTTTCATCACGGGCAGCCAGCGAGGGTCGTCTTCCGTGTCGTAGACAATCGTCGCCTGACGGCTTCGCAGCACCCATCCCGCCAAGCCGCGATCCAGCACGCTTTGAACAATCTCGATGGAGTCGTCCGGCTCGAAGCCGCGGCTGACAATGAGCCGCTGCCAGTGGTCGCCGCGCGGGGGGCGAAGGAACAGGCTCGCTTTGGTCGCGCCAACGGCGCGCGCCGTGAGATCGACCACGCGCTCCAGCATGTGATCGAGGTCAACGACCGTCAGCAGTTGGGACACTTCTTCAAGCAGCTCAAAATCCGCCAGCGACGATTCAGAGGGGCGATGGTCCGGCATGGAACTCTCTCGGCTGCGGCGTATCGATTTTCTAACAGATGTCTTCATTGTACCTGAATCGGTCATGGGTTCTGCGTACCAGCGCTTCGGATTTGGGACGTGTCTTCCGTCGCCACGACGCGGCATCAGCGCCGAGCAGTCGCGGGCAGAACACGCAGCAGGAGGCGGGAAACAGAAGGAGGTAGATTTGCCTCGTCCTCTGATTATAGGACAGGCAGGCGCGGAGAAGCGTAAACGTCTGTCGGCAAATGAGGCGAAAGCGGGAGTACTTATTTCCCCTTACCCGGCGCGGGGCTGGGTAAGGGGTCGTAATAAAAACAGCCCACACTTGCTTACACAGGCACGTCGTTGGTCAGCAGGCTTGTCAGCAGGGCGACGCACGCCTCCACGTCGCCAAGATCGACCGTCTCGCTGGTCGTATGGACGTAGCGGCAGGGAATGGAGATACAGCCGCTCGGTACGCCCTCGCGCGCCGTCTGGATGCCCGCGGCGTCCGTCGTGCCCAGATTGAGCAGCTCTAACTGGTACGGGATGCCGTCTGCCTCGGCGCGCGCCACCATCCAGTCGCGGATGGCGGGCGGCACGACCAGCCCGGTATCATGTACTTTGATTGCCGCGCCACCGCCAAGCCGAACCACCAGCTTGTCGCCCTTAATCTGGTCGCCCGTCGAGGTCACGTCGAGCGCAATCGCCAGATCGGGGTCAATCCGGTAGGCGGCGGGACGCGCGCCGCGGATGCCGACTTCCTCCTGAACAGTAAAGACAAAATAGACTTCGTGCGGGGTGGCGCGTTTCAGGCGGCGCATTGCCTCAATTGCCACCACGCAGCCAATCCGGTCGTCCATCGACTTGGCGATCAGCCGCGCCCCCCGTTCCTGCATCTCGCGCGAAAATGCCGCCGGTCGCCCCGGCTCAAAGCCCTGCCCATCGCCGCCGTCGCTGACGTCGATGTAAAAGTCGTCCAGATTCGGCACGCTGGTTTTCGCCGCGCCGAAGGCATCCTGCACCCCGATCACGCCGAGCGTGCCGTCCTCGAAACGCACCCGGTTGCCCGCGAGCGTCGTGTGCAGCAAGCCGCCAATCGCGGCGAAGCGCACGTAGCCGCTTTTCTTCTCGACAAACGTCGCCATTATACCGATTTCGTCCATGTGTGCGGCAACCATAATTTTCCTGCCGCCCTGTCCCACGCGGCAGATCAGGTTGCCGAGCGGATCGACGGTGATTTCATCCGCCAGCCCTTCGACTTCCTTCTCGATCAGCGCGCGGACGTGATGCTCGTAGCCCGACGGTCCCCACGCTTCGACCAGTGTCTTGATTAAGCTTTTCACCCTGCGCTCCACCTGGTGCTCGTATCCACCGATGCCGACGATCTTGTGTTATTCGGGTCGCACGATCACGCGCGGATCCAGCCACATCGACTGGTCGTAGTTGGCGTTGTCGCGCGTTTGCGTTTGGAGAATGAGCCAGATGGTCTGCCCTTTATAGGCGTCGAGATCGACAATCACTCGCCGCACGCGCGCATCTACGTTCGGATCGACCTCGCCCGCCACCAGCAGGCGCGCGTTTCCGTCCTCGTCGCGCGCGCCAACGCGGAACACCACCCCATCCTGCGGCTGAGACGTGTCAGAGAGCGTGCTCGGATCGACATACGCAGCCGACTGCAGCTCGACGTGCTGGTCGGTCTGTGGAACGTCGATGCGGAATTCCGCTGTCGAGGGCGCGTACTGCATGAAGGTCACTGCGCTGTAAGCGTCGTTGTAGTCGAATACGGTGAAGCCGGTGCGCCGCTGCTCGCCTTCGACGCGACGCTCGACGTTATACAGCAGCGTAATCTCGGTAAGCTCCGGCGGCTCGGAAGCAAACGCCGTCAGGCGATTCACCGCGAGTCTGTCGATTTCTTCCACGATCAGCTCAAACGGCTGGTAATTAAGATACAGTCCGTTGATCAAACAGGCGGTGTTGCGCGAGGAGGGATAGTCGATCACGCAGCGTTCGACCTCCGGCGGCACCAGCGGCGGCTCGATCGCGGCGCGCCCGTTGACGAGGAGATAGATGCCGCTGAACAGCACAAACGCGATCACATTCAGCCGGACAATCACTTTCCCCCACGTCGCCGGGGTGGGGTCTTGGGTCGCGCGCCAGATGACCAGCGCGCCGAGCGCGATCACCCCGATCCACAGATAATTCGCGAACGTCGAATAACGATCCAGCAGCGCCTGCCAGGGAACTTCGTCAAAAAGGCGCGCGCGTCCCATCGCCGTCACCAGCGCGGCGCCCATCGCAAACCCGGCGACGGCAACCCACGCTCCCCACTGGCGCGTGGGTTCCTTCCTTCGGAGCAGATAGGCGCTGTTGCCGACCAGCAAGGCGATGCCGACAATGCCGAACGCGATGGCAACGCCCGCATACTCCGACTCGGTCAGCACAAACGGGCTGCCAAGATACGCCAGCGCGTAGGGAATCAGAATGACCGGATCGAACAACAACCCGGCGGATAACCCTTCCTGATCGACCCCCACCTGATTCAGATCGTAATTGGTGAAATGCAGCGCCAGCGTAAACGCCAGCGCGCCGAGCCAGAAGCCGTAATAGGCGGGTTTTCGATAGCCGGAAAGCCACATCACGCCAGCCATCACCACCCAGCCGACCGCGCCGTGCAGGGTCGAGAACGTGGAGAGCGCCACCAGCAGCGCGGCGAGCGCCAGCGTTCGCCAGCCCGCCGCCAGGCGTTGGAGCACGTAGAGCGCCGCTAGAAAGGAGAAGCCCGTGAACATGTAGCTGGTTTGCAGCGCCCACAACCAGTTGGTATGCTGGCGCAGGGAGAACACCAGCGCGGCGAACGGCACGGCGACGAGCGCCAGAAGCTGCGGCTGATCGCGGCGCGCAAGCCCCAGAAGCAGCCCGAACGAGAGCGCCACAATGCCGACGCTGAGAAGCATCCCTACCCGCAGATTCCAGCGCGTGAGATAGGTCAGCAAGACGGTCGTCACGTTGCCAAACAAGAGCCGCGTTTCGCCGTTCGGCTTGAAGAGGTCGGCAGGGGCGAGCGTTCCTTCCGCCGCCTTGAGCGATAGAACCACGCTGTGATCCCATTCGTCCCAGCGCGGAATGTTGACGCCCTTGCTCAAAATGTTGATGACCACGAAGGCGATGGGCAGCAGGCAGCAGAGCGCGACGAACAGGTGCAGAGGCGAGCGCAGCCAGCGCCAGCGCTCGCCCAGGCGGAAAAATGGCGTCCCCTCAACCGGCGTCGCGGACGTCGAGTCCATCAAAAGCCCTGCGGGCGCACGATGACGAGCGGATCCACCCAGAGCGACCAGTCATAATTCGTATTGTCGCCTGTGTTTGTCAGGAGAATGAGCTGGATCGTCTGTCCGCGGTAGGCATCGAGGCTGACGGTAATCGGCTTCGGTCGTTCGTCCACCGTCGGGTCATAGACCAGTTCGTGCAGCAGAGCCACTTCGCCCGCCGCGTCGCGCGCACCAATCAGAAACCGGACGCCATCCTGCGGCTCCGGCTCGGCGGGCACATTGGTTTGATCGACAAATGCCGCCGAGATGAAATCCACCCGGTTCGGCGTGGACGGAATCGTGAGGGTAAACTCCGCGCGGGTGGGCGCGTGGGCGGCGAACGTAATCGTCTCGTAGTCCGGTCGATACTCAAAAAACTGGTAGCCCGCGGTGACGCCCTCGACCATGTTGGCGATGAGGCTCCGCGTGAGGCCGTGCAGCGCACGGTGCTCGCCGCGGTCGGTCGGGCGCTCGACGGTGAGCGTGCCGTCCTCCTGCGCGACCTTCATGCTGACCCACAAATTTCCTCTATTTCAAAATGAAT
>CALMDI010000117.1 GCA_937864975.1 uncultured Chloroflexota bacterium
CGGTTTGTTCCAGCGCGGACAGACGCAGGTGCTGGCGATTGCCACGCTCGGCACGCCGCGCGACGTGCAGCAGTTGGATACGCTGATGCCTGAAGAGTCGAAGCGCTTCCTGCATCACTACAACTTCCCGCCTTTCAGCACGGGCGAGACCTCGCCGCTGCGCGGTCCCAAGCGCCGCGAGATCGGTCACGGCGCGCTGGCGGAAACCGCGCTGCGCTCGATGATCCCGGCGGAAGACGAATTCCCCTACACGATTCGCCTCGTCAGCGAAGTGTTGAGTTCAAACGGCTCGACGTCGATGGCGAGTGTGTGCGCGTCGACGCTGGCGCTGATGGATGCGGGCGTGCCGATCCGGCGCCCTGTGGCGGGCATCGCGATGGGGTTGATCAAGGAAGGCGATAAGGTCGCCGTCCTGACCGACATTCAAGGGCTGGAAGATCACATTGGCGACATGGACTTCAAAGTCGCGGGCACGGCGCAGGGTATCACGGCGCTGCAAATGGATATCAAGATCGGCGGCGTGACGGAAGACGTCATGCGGCAGGCGCTGGAGCAGGCGCGCGAGGCGCGGCTGAAGATTCTGGACGTTATTCTGGGAGCGATTCCCGAAGTGCGCGCCGAGCTGAAGGAATACGCGCCGCGCATGACGACCATCCGCATCAACCCGGAGAAAATCGGCGCGGTGATTGGACCCGGCGGCAAGACGATCCGCGGGATTCAGGAGCGCACCGGCGCGAAGATCGACATTGAAGAGGACGGGCTGGTTTATGTGTCCGGCGTCGATGGGTCGTCGGTGTCGCAGGCGATGGACGAAATTCGCGGGTTGACCGAAGAAGCGGAAATCGGGCGCGTGTACACCGGCAAGGTGACGCGCGTCGAGCCTTACGGCGCGTTCGTAGAATTCATGCCGGGGCGTGACGGTCTCGTTCACATCTCACAGTTGTCGGATCATCACGTCGCCTCGGTCGAGGAAGAAGTCGCGCTGGGCGACGAAATCATGGTCATGGTGACCGATGTGGGTCCCGATGGCAAGGTGCGCCTGAGCCGTCAGGCAGTCCTCGAAGGCTGGTCAGCCGAAGAAGCCCGCTCGCGCGACCGTCGCCCGCCCGGTGGCGGGGGTGGCGGACGCGGCGGCGACCGTGGTGGTGGACGCTTCGGCGGCGGTGGCGGGGATCGGGGTCCCCGCCGGGATGGCGGCGACCGCGGTCCGCGGCGCTAGGACGTAAGGCGCTCCCTCGGAACCGAGAGGGTCAGCGGTTCATAAACGGCGTGTCTGCTTCTTAGGGACACGCCGTTTAGATTCGTAACCTTTCTCACGCCGCCGTGTATAATCAATGTGCTTTGTTATGCTTCGGAAGGCTGCTCCTCTTGACCGTTTATCCACCCTCGGTGTCCTCGCCGCGCTGGGATTCGCGCACCAAGCGCATCGTGGTGCTCATCTGCCTGTTTTTGATCGGGTGGGCGATCTGGCAGATTACCGACGTACTGCCGATCATCGTCGTGTCCGTCCTGCTGTCGTACCTGCTGAACCCGGTCGTCACGATTATTGACCAGCGTGTTCTGACTTTCGGTCCCTTCCGGGGCTAGTCGAGCCGCGGGCTGGCGATTCTGCTGACATTCATTCTGGTGTTTGTCTTGCTTGGCTTGGTGATGACGCTTGTCGTACCCCTGCTGGTCGATCAACTGCGGTCGTTCGCGGAACGCCTGCCCGACATAGTCGCGGGGCTGGAGAGCGGACTCCGCGACATTCTGAGCCGTCCCATCGTCATCGGCAATCAGCGAATCGTGCCGCTGGAAAGTCTCCAGACGGCGCTCGGCACGCAGAGCACCGACGAGGTGATCCCGCTCAGCACGCTGAACATCGGGGATGCCGCGACCGCCTTCGCGCGCTCGCTGACGGGACCCGCGTTCAGCTTTCTGGGCGGCGCGTTTACTGCTATCCTCAACTTCGTTTTCCTCATTACCCTGATGTTTTACCTGATTAAGGACGGCGCGAAATTCGTCACGAAGACGGTCGAAGTCACGCCGTCGGCGTACCAGAATGACGTGCGCCGTCTCTTCTACGAGCTTGCCGAAGTGTGGAATGCCTATCTGCGTGGGCAGCTTCTCCTTTCGGCGGTCATGGGCGTCGTCGTGTTTGTGGCGGCGGCGCTGCTCGGCGTGCCGAACGCGCCCATTCTGGGGATGCTCGCGGGGCTTCTGGAATTCATCCCCAATATTGGTCCGCTCATCGCGCTCATCCCGGCGGCGCTGCTGGCGCTGTCGTCGCAGTCGAGCACGCTGCCCTTTCTGGAAGGCGGTACCTTCGCGCTGGTGGTCATCGCGGTCTGGACGGTGCTTCAGAATGTCGAGTCGGTCGTTTTGGTGCCGCGCATCATGGGCGACAGCCTGAACCTGCACCCGTTCGTCGTCATGGTGGGCGTGATCGCGGGCGCGAGCCTGGCGGGGGTGCTCGGCGTTATCCTCGCCGCGCCGGTCATTGCAAGCCTGCGCGTGATCGGGCAGTATTTCTACGGCAAGCTGATGGATCGGGATCCCTTCCCGCCGCCAGACCCGAAAGCGATGCGTGACGCGCGGCGCAATTCGTTCATTTATCGCCTGCTGCTGGCGGGACGGTTTGGACGGCGGCGGCTGAGCGAGCGATAAGGAGCCAACCATGTCGGATGTGAATATCGAAACCCTGGCGGAAACCGAAAACTACGTGGCGTGGCTGTCGCTGGAACCCGATGGCGAGCGCGTCGTTCACCTCGAATTGGGTCCAGTGACGCTCCACTTCTTTCAGGAGGAGTGGACGGAGTTGCAGGAACTGATCGACGCGGCGCGGCATACGACCCGCCCGCCCCAGCCGCCTTCCTCGCGTCAGTCCTCTTCGCGGAAGCGGCGCAATGAGTGACCTGACACCGTTCGTCGAAGTGATGGCGAAGCACCTGCCCCCCAGCGCGGCAGCGCTGCGGCTGGTGGACGTTGCCGCGCAGTCGGGTACTGTTCTGACGCGGCTGCGGGGCGATCTGTCGGTCATCGTCGTGCCGGAAGACCCGGATTTCTGGGCGCTGGAACCCGAAGGCGCGGACGCCATCGTGGTGCTGAACCCGCGTCTGACCGACGACCTGCTGCAAGGCGCGCGCTCGTCGCTGCGTCCCGGCGGGCGGCTGATTATGGTCGATAGCGACCGCGTGCCGAGCGACGCGCTGGTGCGAACGCTCCAGGAGGCGGGGCTGACGCGCATACTGGTCGAGCCTGCGCTGCCCGACGGACGCGGCGTTTTGATGCGCGGCGAAAAGCCGCACGAGACCGCCGACACACTGGCGCGGATCGACTCGGTCGCGGCGATTGACGATACGCTGGTGGATTTCAGCGGGTATACCGGGCAGTACGTCTATCTGCTGATCCGGCAGACGCCGAACAAGCCCGCTTGGTCGCTGCAGCCGGGTGAGCAGGTCACTTGGGAAGCGGCGGCGATTGGCGGCTATGAGGGCGCTGTCCTGCTGGCGTTTACCGGGCTGCCGCGCGCGGTTGCGTTCATGCAGCCGCTCGTCGTGAGCGGTCAGATCAAAGATGTGAACAAGGTCGCCAAATTCCGGCGCGACGTGGCGCAGTCGTGGGGGCGTACCGCGATTCTCAACCCGCCTGCGGGAACGGTCGAAGGGCGCGAAATCCTGTTCGTCCCGGTCGATCTGGCGCTGGCGGAGGCGAGCGACGAATAACCTTCAAACGAGTGCGTACAAGGCGTAAGGATTCTTTCAGGGGCACGAACGTTCGTGCCCCTTGTGCATATGATTACCGTCGAAGACGTAGATTTTCTGACCTCGAACGCGGGCGTTCGGCTGCTCGAAAAGTTGGCAGGCGACGACTTGTCGGACGCCAGCACGCTGCGGCTGCTCTCGGCGCTGCGGCGCGATGTGACTCGGCAGCAGGCGGGCGCGGCGCTGGAAATCGCG
>CALMDI010000118.1 GCA_937864975.1 uncultured Chloroflexota bacterium
GCTCAGGCGACCCGTGTAGGCGTCATGGGGATGCACGCGCGACATGCGCCGCGCCTCGATCTCGCGTCCAAGCCAGATGTGCCACCACGTATCGAGATGATCGGTGAGAAGCCAATTGTACAGGCGGGTCGTCGCGGCGTCCGGTTTGCCGCGGCTCAAGCCGTCCGCGACGGCGAGCGCGGCGTCGTGAACGGACGCCACCTGCTCGGCGGGTACGACGGCACCGACGGGCACCCGATTCAGGCGAATAATCGCGGGCGCGTCGTGGTACAACTGGGCGGCGCCGCGCCACAGGTGGCTGGGCGCCCACGGCGCGCCATTCTTCACCGTCGGGCGCGACAGCGTGATCGACTCGCGGGCGAGGCTAATCAACTCGTAGAACAAGCCTTCGTCGTCGGCGCGCTCGGACGCCGTTTGCAGCGGAATGCCCGCCTGCGCCAGCTGCCGCCGCTCGGCGTCGAGATACAGCGGGTCTTCCGGCGGCTTCGCCGGGAACATCCCTTCCGACAAACCGAGGATAAACACGTGCCGGTGCGGCAAGCCGCGCGCGTCGGTCACGGTGGTCACCAGAACGCGCCCATCGCGGTTAGGCGCGCGCTGCACCGTGGTATGGGCGACGGCGCTGTGCAGGTCTTTCAGGAAATCGCCCCATGAAATCTGCTCGTCGTCCGCCAGCACGCCAAGCAGCACCTGCGTCGAGATCATCGCCCGCAGCACGCCCTTGAGCTTTGCCATTGCCGTCAGGTCGCGCTCCACAAGCCCGACGCGCTGCGCGGGTTTGCGAAGCCGCGCGATCATGTTGACCGAAGAAATATCGGGCGGCACCATCTCGTCGTCTTCGTCGGGGTCGCGCTCCGGGTCGTCGCCGATGAGCGCTTCCAGCCAGCGCACGTACGCCGTGACGCTGGCAGCAGGCGGCGGCGTGACGCGGTCGAAGAAGCGCGTGAGCGCGTTCTCCAACTCGGTCGCCGCCTGACGGCTTAGCAGCGTTTCGCCTTCCGGTTCTTCGGGGTTGAGCGGAATCCGCGACGCGGCATGTAAAGCGGCGATCCACCCCTGCCGCCCGCGCGTGACGACCAGCGCGCGGCTGACGCGATCCAACTGCTCGATCCACTCGCCGTCCAAGCCCCGAAGCTCGAAGTAAGGCGAGCGCACCACGTCGAGCAGGTCGCGCCGCCGGAAGTCCCCCTCGTGCAGCTCCAGCAGGTCGAACAGCGCGGTGATGGCGGGGTTTTCCGTCAGCGGCTCGCTGAACTGCATCGCCAGCCCTGACGCCATGCCGTAGAGGTGCGCCGTGCTGGCAATCGGCTCGGCGTAGAGCGCCCAGTCGCGCACCGCAATCAGAATGTCGTCGGGCGCGACGCCCGCCAGAAGCCGGCGTTTGACCTCGCGCAAGACCGCCGCCGCTTCCTGCGGTGGCTCTGGCGCTTCAATCCACAGGATGCCCCCCTCGGCTGCCTGCAATTCCGGCTGCGGGCGGAAAATATGGGCGACCAGATGACGCAGCGCCGGGTGACGGTCGCTCAGGTTACCTGCCGCGACGCCGACCGTCAGCGGCTCGCCCGCCGCGTCGTGAACCGCCTGCAAGCGTTCGAGCGCGCGCTGGAAGCGCCGCCCGACGGTCGCCTCGCGCCCTGGCACCGTCGTTAGCGTGACGAGGCATTCGCCCGCGCGTGAGGACAGAGCGGTGAGAAGCCGCGCCTGAAGCCCGTTGAACTGGTCGAAGCCGTCCACCAGCAGCAGATCGACGTCGACCGCAAGGCGGGGCTGCGCCTGAAGCGCGTCGAGCGCCAGCCAGCCTTCGCCCTCGCGGTCGACCAGATCGTTCTCCTGTAGCAGCGTCTGGTACGCGCCGTAAATCTGTGCCAGCTCGACGTCTTTGGCGGAGCGAGCCGCGCGCCGGAAATCGTCGGGGTAAATCACGTTCTGCTTTAGCTCGTAGATGAAATCGCCGATGATGCGAACAAAGCCGGGCGTGTGGGCAATCGCGCCGAAGCGTTCCAGCATGTGCTCGCGCTGAAGGTGCATCAACAGGCTGCGGATCAGGCGCATTCGTGCGGTCTCGTCCAGGCAGCGCTGTGGCTCGCCCGCCGCGTCGAGCAGATGGCGATAGAGGCGGTAGAAATTGAACAGTTCGACGTTGAAAACGGCGCGGCGTTCGGGGTTGCGCGCCAGCATCCTCTGGCGAAAGGTGTTAATCTGGCGCTCGCCGGAGAGCAAAACCCAGACGCGCGCGAACGGTTTCGCCTGCACGACGTCGGCAAGGCGATCCAGCGCGTATTCGGTTTTGCCCGCTCCCACGGGCGCGAGAAGGAGGTTCGTGGGCATGACGACCCATTAACTTACGTTCGGAGGATGTGCGCCGCTGCTACGCCGAGAGCACAAAACCCCGGCGGCTCAACGACGCGACAAGGCTTCGACGTGGCGTTCGTCGTCGCAACTTTCGAGCCGACGGTGGTGCAGCGTCCGCTTATACTATAAAACAAATGTTCAGGATTCAACCAGCAAGCGCACGACGGTGGTAATTTTGCCGGGGTCGATGCGGTCGCGGGCGAGGTAATTGCTGCCGAGGGTGGCGACGAGCGAGCGAAGGGTAGTGATGGGCACGACCGGCTCTTTCGCTACAAGCTGCACCGCGGGTTCATCTTTCGTAAACACGACAACGCCGTAAACCGGCACGCTGCCCAACTGGCGCGCTTCAAGATACTCCCGAAGCTTCTTGACGTCCAGCACACATTCCCGCGTCGGGTCAATGCCCGCGGCGGTGACCTGCCCGTACTGATCCTGCCGGATCCAGTTCGCGCCCTCGTTGATGAACGCGCCGCGGTTGTCGAGAATGCGAAAGACAAGCGCGCCGGGCGGTCCGACGAGAATCGCATCGACGTAGCCCAGATTTCGCTTGCTGACGTGCCGCACAAAGTGGTAGCGGTTGTCGAGGTACTGCGTCAGAAAGCGCCCGACGATCATCGCCAGGTCGTTGTCTTTACGGAGCGTGAGCGCGCGAATGCACAAACCGAGCGCGATGAAAAAAATGAGGACGCCAAGCGCGAGGACGCCCACCCGTAGCGTGCCGAATAAGCCTGCCGACGCGCTGCCCGGCGCGGTGAGCGGGATAACAAACAGCGCCAGCCCGACGACGGCGACAAAGATACCAATCGCGGCGACGACAAACGCGAAGGTAAGCCACTGGCGCGTCCGCCGTGCCAGCGCACGCGAGGGAGCGACGTTGTGCATAAGGTGCGCCTCTATTTGTTTTCCGTTGGCTCTTTCGCGGTGGACTCGGTCTCGACCGGCTCAGACGGCTTGGACGCCGATTCGGGCGGTTCTGGCACGCTGCTTTCCGCGGGCGGGGTTGGCAGCGGGGGCGGTTGGGCATTCGACGGCGCTGGGGGTGACACCGCGGGCGGCGAGGATGTAGGGAGGGTCTGCGTATCGTCCGCGGCACCCGCGGATGGGGTCAGTGGTGGCACGGTTGACGCGGGAGATACCGGCGGCGGTGGCGTAGATGTAGATGATGGCGTCACGGGCGGTGTCGCGGCTGGCGGTGTGGAGGGCGCGGAGGACGGCGGTGTTGACGAACCCGACGGAGTAGACGGCACGGGCGGCGCTTGCTGCGAATTCTGGCGGCGCTGGGCGATCAGGTCTTCGAGCAGTTGCTTTAGCTCAGGAAAGCGCGGCAGAGGCTTGGAGATGAGCCTGTCGGCGCCCGCCTTCTCGATCACCTGCTTCTCTTCGTCGGCAGACAGCTTCCACGCCGTAATGAGGACAATCGCCATGTGCTGTAAGAGCGTGCTTTTGCGAATGCGCTCGCCCACCATCATGCCGCTGACCAAGCCCGGCAGCCGAATGTCGAGCAGCGCCAACTCCGGCAGCTCGCCGGAGAATTTTCCCTTGTCGACTTCTTCAATCCACGCGACGGCTTCTTCCCCGTCCACGAACGCGACGCCCTCAATGCCCCACATCTCGAACATCGCGAGCAGCACTTCGTAGATATCCGGCTCGTCTTCGACCACCATCCAAGTCGACAAGGCGCGCTCCCGTGTTCCTCGCTGGCGCAGCGGACGGTTCTGCTGACTCCACATGATATAGTTCTTACCAGATTTAAGCAAACCACCAACGCAATTCTGCCGTCAGGGTTATACTGAGTTAGGTAGTAGTTGTTAGCGATTAGCGGTTAGCGATTAGCAAATGCGGGCGGACCCAACAGTGGCACTTAAAGGTTGTTCTGGCTAACAGCTAAAAGCTAACCGCTACTCGCTGTGTTCGCTCCATTACCGGTAGACCACCGCCCGACGTTGGGGAATTACGCGGCTTGCTGCATAATAATCCTCGTCGCAGGCAGTGGTCATCACACAGAGGCAGCGCGATCAGATGGGCATGGACAATTCCCCGAACCCCCAGGAGATCGGCGGCGTGCTCGGTCGGGTGAACCGTCTTGGAGTGGCGACGGAGCACATGTTCAGCCGCCTGTATAAAGGGCTGAACCGTCGCTCCCGAATGCAGCAGGAAGTCACCCGAATGCAGGCGCTGGTCGAACAGAACGTCCAGCTTCAGCGCGCCGTCCGCAAGCAGAACGTCGAAGTGGATCGCCTGAACGCGATTCTGGCAACGATTGACGAAGGCGTCATCCTGCAAGACACCGACGGGCGCATCGTCGTGGTCAACGAAGCGGCGCGGGCGCTGCTGGGCACGCAGAAGAACTTCTGGGAAAGCGAGCTTGGCTCGCTGTTCAACGCGCATCGCTCCGTCGACAGAATCGACTCGGAAATCGCTCCGCTCGGCGAGCCAACCCGCCTGGAAATCAACAACAAGATCGTCGGCGCGCAGCTTGCCGCCGTCGCGGACAGCCAGGGCAACCGCCTCGGCACGATGATCGTGCTGCGCGACGTGACGAAGGAAGCCCTGACCGACCGCCTGAAAGACCAATTCATCACGGCGATTTCGCACGAACTCCGCACGCCGATGGCGGTCATCAAGGGCATGAGCGAGGTCATGCTCGGTCAGCCGGCGGACGCGAAGCCGAACCGCCGCCTGCTGGAAACGCTGAGCCGCAACGTGGACATCCTCGACCGGATGATTATCGAACTGCTCGACCTGTCGGAACTGACCAGCGGCGCGTTCAGCATCCGGCGCGAGCCGGTCGACCTCGAAACGCTGTTCTGGAATACGGTCGCGGGGCTGCGCCCGGAGCTTAACCGCGCCGCACTCGACATTGGTTTGATGCTCAAGGACGAGGGGCGGCTGACGATCCGCGGCGACGACCAGCGCCTGCGCTGGGCGCTCGGACACCTGCTCCAGAACGGCATCCACTACACCGAGCGCGGCGGGCACATCACGGTGATGATGCGCCGCAGCGACGACGCGCACATCACGGTACAGATCGTGGACACGGGCGTGGGCATCGCGGAAAAAGATATGCCGCACATCTTCGACCGCTTTTATCGCGGCGAGCCGCGCACGGAATCGGGTAAGCTGATCGACCGGCGCGGCTTGGGGCAGGGTTTGTTCATCGCGCGCACCATCGCGGAAGCGCACGGCGGCTACCTGAGCGGCAGCAGCCGCCCCGGCGACGGCAGCGTATTCACGCTGGTGCTGCCGACGAATTAGCGGATAGCGATCAGCCGTCAGCAGTCAGCTAAAGATAAAAGAGTTACCGTGATTGCTAGTCGGGCAACCCCACCCC
>CALMDI010000119.1 GCA_937864975.1 uncultured Chloroflexota bacterium
AACGGGTAGAAAAACAGGTGATAGCCCTCGCGCGTTTTGACCCGCTCGATCAGAAATTCGTCGTGCGCGGGAATGGTCGAAATGTGCGCCTGAAGTTCCAGCAGCGGGCGCATCGCTTCCATCTCCTCGCCGCGAAAGATGCCGTTCCGCGCCTCTTCCAGCTTTTCGCGCACCGCTTCGGTGAGTTCGGTCGAGAGCGGCATCTGCCCGCCGTACCAGCGTGGAATAATGCCGCGCGCGCTGGATGCCCGGCGAACCCAGACTTTCATCTCGCGCAGTTTCACAAACTCCAGAATTTTGCCGCCCAGCACGAATTTGTCGCCGGGACGCAGGCGCGCGACGAACGATTCTTCGATGCTGCCGATCTTCGCGCCGCGAATATACTGCACGGTCAGCGACGCATCGCTCACAATCGTGCCGATGGACATGCGGTGCAGCCGAGCGACGACCGGCTTTTCGACCACGTACAGCCCGTCGCGCTCAGTCACCTTCTGATAATCGGGGTAAGCGCGCAGCGCCTCGCCGCCGCGCGTGATGAAATCGAGCGCCCACGCCCATTCCAGGTCGGATAAATTCCGGTAGGCGTGCGTTGTTCGCACTTCGTCCAATAACTCGTCCTCGCGGAAACCGCCGCCGAGCGCAATCGTGACCATGTGCTGCACCAGCACGTCGAGTGCATTTTCGACCGGCGGGCGCGATTCGATTTGACCGTCCGCGATTGCCTGTTTCGCCGCCGCGACCTCGACCAGCTCGAAGGCGTGCGTCGGCACGCAGGTGACCTTGCTTCGCGCGCCCGGCTGATGCCCGCTGCGCCCGGTGCGCTGCAACAACCGCGCCGCGCCTTTGGGACTTCCGATCTGAAGCACGTTGTCCACCGGCGTGAAGTCCACGCCGAGGTCGAGGCTGGACGTGCAGACGACGCAGCGCACGCGCCCGTCGCGCAGCGCATTCTCGACCCATTCCCGCGTCTCTTTTTCCAGCGAGCCGTGATGCAGCGCAACCTCCCCAATCCAGTCCGGTCGCGCGTCGATAATCGCCTGATACCACGCCTCGGTCTGCGAGCGCGTGTTGGTGAAGACGAGCGCGCTGCGCCCCGCCTCGATCACGTCCAGAACTTCCGGCAGCAGCTTCAAGCCGAGATGCCCTGCCCACGGGAAACGGTCGATGGTTTCGGGAATCAGCGAGTCGATGGTGACGGGTTTTGGGACTTCGCTCTGCACCAGCCGCCCGGTCGCGCCGACGCCGAGGAGGGTCGATTTCGCCGTTTCGAGGTTGCCCATCGTCGCGGACAAGCCCCACGTCCGCAGGTCAGGACGCCAGCGCCGCAGCCGCGCGAGGCATAACTCGGTCTGCACGCCGCGCTTGGTCGCCATGAGTTCGTGCCACTCGTCCACGACGACGGCGCGCAGATGCTTAAACAGGTCGGCGGCGTCGGGGCGCGACAGCAGCAGCGACAGACTTTCCGGCGTCGTAATCAGCGCCGACGGCAGGCGCTTGCGCTGGCGGCTGCGTACCGTGCTGGACGTGTCGCCCGTGCGCGTTTCGAGCGTCCACGGCAGGTTCAGGTCGCGCAGGGGCGCGGCAAGCGCCTGTTCGGTGTCGGCAGCAAGGGCGCGCAGCGGCGTGATCCACAGCACTTGCAGCGGCGGGATCGCGCCGTCGATGTCGGGATGTTCCGCCATCCACTCGATCAGCGGACCGAGCCACGCCGCATACGTTTTTCCCGTACCCGTTGCCGCGTAGATCAAGCCGCTTTCGCCGGAAAGATAAGCTTCCCACACCTCGCGCTGGAACGGAAACGGCGTCCACCCACGCGACGCGAACCAATCGAAGGCGGGAGCAAGCGGATCGGCAATCATGCGCCGTTTCCCTCCGGCGGCAGCATCGCCTGAATTGTTTCCAGCGAGTCCGCCTCCTCCATCGGCTTGTCGTGCCGCCAGCGCAGGATGCGCGGGAAGCGCACCGCCACGCCCGACTTGTGGCGGTTTGAGCGCTGAATCGCCTCGAACGCCAGTTCAAACACCAGCTCCGGCTTGACCGTCCGTACTGGACCAAACTTCTCGAGCGTGTTGCGGCGCACGTAATTATCCACCTGCCGAATTTCGGCGTCCGTCAAGCCCGAATAGGCTTTGGTGAACGCGACCAGTTTGCCGTCGTCCCATACGCCAAACGTGTAATCGGTGTACAGGCTGGCGCGCTTGCCCGTGCCGCGCTGCGCGTAGATCAGCACCGCGTCAATCGTGTACGGCGCGACCTTCCATTTCCACCAGTCGCCGCGCACGCGCCCGACGCGGTAGGGCGAGGTCAGGCGTTTGAGCATGATGCCTTCTACGTTGCGGTCGCGGCTGGCGCAGCGAAGTTTATCCATCGCTTCCCAGCTTTCGGCTTCCACGATAGGTGAGGGCAGCAGGCGCGGGTCACCCACCCTCTCGACCAGTGGAACCAACTGCTCGCGCCGCCAGCTTAACGGCTGCTCGCGCACGTCCTGACCATTTTGCTCAAGCAGGTCATAGGCGAGGAAGACCGCCGGGATTTCCTCGATGATCTTTTTCGTCAGCTTCTTGCGCGTGATGCGCTGTTGCAGCTTGGCGAACAGCATCACGCCGTCGCCGCTCCACGGCAAAATCTCGCCGTCGATCACCGTGCCGGACGGCACTCGCTGGCTCATCTCGATCAGTTCGGGGAAGCCCTCGCTGATGAGTTCCTCGCCGCGCGACCAGAGGAACGTCTGCCCGTCGCGCCGAACCAACTGCGCGCGGATGCCGTCCCACTTCCATTCCGCCTGCCACTCGCGAATATCGCCCAGCGGTTCCGGCGTGTCGTCAATCGCGTAGGCGAGGAAAAAGGGATACGGCTTGCCAATATCCGAACCGTCCGTTTCTTCCGCGACGAGGTTGCGATAGAAATCCGGCGTCGGCTCCCAGTGACCCATCAGCCTGTGGGCGATCACCTTGTCGTCCACGCCGCTCGTCATCGCCAGCGCGCGGCTAATCAACCGCTGCGACACGCCCACGCGGAACGAGCCGGTAATCAGCTTGTTCCAGACGAACCGCTGCGGCTGATCCAGCTCATTCCACGCGCGAAAGACCGCGTCATGCTGCTCCGCTTCCGGCATCCCGCGCAGAGGAAGGAGTCGTTCTTCCACCCAGACGTGCAACGGCAGATCGGTCGTCGCCGGGCTGTTCGGCGTCAGCAGGGTAATCGTCTCCGCCGTGTCCGCGACCGCGTCGTAGCACTCGCCCAGCAGCCATTCGGGGATGCCTGCCGCCTCGACAGCCCATGCCCGTAGACGCGGCGCTTGCACCACAGCTTTTGGCTTGCGCCCGCTTAGAAAGTAGACCACCCACGCGGCATCTTCGGGCGCGGCGTTGGAGAAATAGCGCACGAGCGCGTCGAGCTTTTCGTTGGTTTTATTGGTTTCGTCCAGCGCCGTGTAAAGCTCCGCGAACGCCTTCATGGCTCCTCGTCCTGTCTTTCCGGTTCGTTCTCCAGCGGGTCGGCTTCCTCGACAAAATCGCCCGCGTCGTTCCGCTCGTCGGAGAAG
>CALMDI010000120.1 GCA_937864975.1 uncultured Chloroflexota bacterium
CGCTGTTGGCGACAGCCTCTTGTTTGGAAGCAAGCCGGGATGGAAAGGCGAACGAACGCCTTTGCCTTCGGGTGAAACCCTGTTTGATGTGGAGCCGATCTACGCCGTTGAGGATCGCAAGACCGTCAATCAGATTCTCGGCCAAAGGTAATTGTTTAGCGCACCCTGTCCGCAGCGGGCGGTGGCGGAAGGGAAATGGCTTGAGGAAAAGGCGTCTGCTCACGGCGGCAAGGCGGAGTTCTGCTACGCGACCAACTACCTGATCGACGTGAAGCACGCGGTCAGGAAAGTCACGGAATCCGGCAATGCGAAGGTGTTCATCACCGAACGCGGCTTCTCGTTCGGCTACAACAACCTCGTCGTCGACATGCGCGCGTTCCCGATGATGCGGGCCCTCGGCGTGCCGGTGGTGTTCGACGTCACGCACAGCCTGCAGCTGCCGGGCGGCGGCGACGGCGTCACGGCCGGCCTGGCCGAGTACATCGTCCCGCTGGCCTCGGCCGGCGTCGGCGCCGGCGTCGACGGCGTGTTCCTCGAAGTCCACGAGAACCCGTCGCAGGCCAGGAGCGACGCGCAGAACGCGCTCGCGCTCTCCGCGCTCGAACCGCTGCTCGTCAGACTGCTCAGGATTCACGAGGTGGCCCGCGCATGACCGCGCCCCGAACCAAGACGCTCGACATCGCCCGCCGCGATGGGCTGTCGCCTCATGCCGCGGCGGATCAGTGGGTCGAAGCGCGCCGCGCGGAAAAACAGCGCCTTCCCGGTTTTGGACATCGCATCCACACCGACGATCCCCGCACCGCGCGCCTGCTGGAAATGGCGAAAACGGGCGGCGTTGCCGGGAGCGCTGTCGCCATGATTGAAGCGCTGGCAGACGCGCAGGCGCGGCAGATGGGACGCGCACTGCCGATCAACGTCGATGGCGCGATGGCGGCAACCCTGCTCGACATCGGCATCCCGCCGGAGCTTGGCAACACCTTTTTCATGATCGCTCGCGTGCCGGGGCTGGTCGCGCACGTCCACGAGGAAATCACGCGCGAGCGCCCGATGCGCCGCATCCACCCCTCCGACCATGACTACGACGGACCGACGCCATGATGCGAACCCTCCCTTCATTACTTCTAAGCCTTAGCCTGCTGGTGATGATCGTGAACCCAACCCGCGCTCAAACGACGGGAAGCTCGGTCACGCGCGCCGAGTTTTTCTCGGAAACACTCGACCGCGCCTACCGGTACAACGTGTACTTACCGGCGGGCTACGGCGAGTCCAGCGCGCGCTATCCCGTGATCTACCTGCTCCACGGACGCGGCGACACGATGGACGGTTGGCTCAATATCCGATCCACGCTGGACGAGATGATCGCCAGCGAAGCCCTGCCGCCGATCATCGCCGTCATGCCCGATATGCCGTCCAGCGAGCGCGCCAGCTATTACGTCGACTCGCAGTACACCGGCTCGAACTACCCCGCCGAGCCGGTCGAAACCGCCTTCATGAATGACCTGATTCCGTACGTCGACTCCACCTACCAAACCCTGACGAACCGCGAAGCGCGGCTTGTCGGCGGCTATTCGATGGGCGGCTACGGCGCGATCCGCTACGCGCTGGCATACCCCGAAGCATTTGTCGGTGCGCTCGTGCTCAGCCCCGCCGTCTACATTCCGCTCCCGCCCACCGACTCCAGCACGCGCGAATTCGGCGCGTTCGGCAGCGGCGATACGCTGTTCAGCGAGGCGATCTACCAGAGTCTGAATTACCCTGCCCTTCTGGAACCGTTCGCGGAAACCGGCTTGGGTCTTCAGATGTTCATTGCCGTTGGCGACGACGAGTACAAAAATCCCAATCCCGAAGACCAGCTGCATGACCTCGACGTGGAAGCGCACTTGTTGTTCAATCAAGTCACTCGCGTTCCGAACATCACCTCCGAATTCCGCGTCTACGATGGCGGTCATGATTGGGACGTCTGGGAGCGCGGCTTTGTCGAAGGCATGACTTACCTCGCCAACTTCCTCGACACGGGCGGCGGCATGGCAGCTTCGGGGCTGGATGGCTCCCTGCTGGGCAGCGCGGGCGACGACTTTGCCGGGGGCATCGCCCTTGCCGACGACGGCAGCATCGTGCAGGCGCTCGCCGCCAGCGGATCAATCAATGGCGAGGAGCATCTGGGCGAAATGGACATCGCGCTCGTCAAATACGATGCGGACGGCGAAATGCTTTGGACGCGGCAGTTTGGCACTCCCGCGACCGAACGCGCCTATGGTATTGCGCTCGATTCTCAGGGCGCAGTCGTCGTGGCGGGCTACACCAACGGCGACTTCGACGGTCAGCACGCGGACAATGCCGCGAACGACGCCTTCGTCGCCAAATTCACCGCCGACGGCGAGCCGGAATGGCGGCTGCAATTCGGCGATCCCGCCGAGGCGGATCGCGTCTACGGGCTGGCGGTCGCAGACGACGACCGGATTTACGTTGGCGGTTACACGCGCGGCAGTCTGAATGGGGCTAACGCAGGCGACAAGGACATTTTTATCGCCCAGATTTCATCAGACGGCACCCTCGCGTGGCTCGACCAGTTCGGCGGCGAGGGTGAGGATAAGGGCTACAGCCTCGCCACCGATGGCAGCTCGATCTATCTGGCGGGCGTCACGGGCAGCCCCCTGGGTCATCAGGCGTTTGGCGGTCTCGACGGATTTATCACCGCCTATACCAGCAGCGGCGAGCTGGTCTGGCTCGACCAGTTTGGAAGCGATGGCTGGGACGAAGCGACGGGCGTGACGGCGGCGGACGGCGCGGTGTATGTGACGGGCTTCGCGGCAGGTAGCTTTGACGAGCATCCGCTAATTGGGGACAAGGACATCATCGTCGCCGCTTATGATGGCGAGGGTTACCGATTGTGGTCAGATCAGGTCGGCACGAACCTGAACGACAAAGGCGCGGACGTGGACATGACGGCGGACGATATTCTGATCGTCGCCGGGTTCACCGACGGCAATCTGGCAGGCAGCGCCGGAAATTTCGACGTCGTGCTGCTTGAATATCAACGCGATGGCGCCCTATCCGGCATCCAGCAGCTTGGCACGAGCGAGAGCGACGGCGCGGACGAATTCGCCGAGGAAAATCTGTTCATCGCCGCTGCCGCCGACACCGTCTTCGCGACCGGCTTAACCGAAGGCGGCGTCGGTGACACCCCACCCTTCGGTTCCTACGACGTCTTCGTAACAGAATTCGATCTCAGCAGCAGCGATTAGAGGTGGTAAAAGTCCCTCCCTCCTTGTGGGGGAGGGATTTAGGGTGGGGGCATTATGAGAAGTTCATCACGTGAGGTCGGCGGCGCAGCGAAAGCCAATCGTCGCGCACCGGTCTAAACCCGGAACCATCAGCAGAAACTTCGCCGCGAAGTCATTGGGCTGCGCGCCACCGTCGGCGTACCAGATTGACCCTTCCGCCCGATAATACGACCCACCCTTCAGGATCGTGAAGCGCGTGCGCCCGTCCGTGCGCTCGCTTTCCGTCCATTCCCACACGTTGCCGCACAGGTCGTAACAGCCATAGGGCGAGCGCCCCTGTGGAAACTCACGCACGGGTGTTGTCGTCCCGTAATGTCCCGCATTGCAGAGGCGCGCATCCCACACGTTACCCCACGGATACCGCAGCCCGCCGGTACCTTGCGCGGCGTGCTGCCACTCCTCCTCGGTGGGCAAGCGCTTCCCTGCCCATGTGGCATAGGCGCGCGCGTCCTCAAGACACACGTACACAACCGGGTGGTCTTCAACTCCATCGGGGATCGCTCCCCCCTGCCAATGACGCAGGAAATTCTCTGGTCGCTCCGGCGCGTAGCCGGTCGCGCGCAGAAAGTCGCTGAATTGGGCATTGGTCACGGGCGACAGGTCTATCGCATACGGCGAAAGCTCGACCGGGCGCTGAAACGACCAGGGACGATGCAGCTTATGAAACCGCAGGTCGGGAGGCACGACGTCTGGCACGTCATAAAACCCACACTCCCGAACGGTCATGGTAACCGTCATCGTAAAGCGCTGTGCGGCAATCACAGCCATGTCGGATAGCAATGTGGCTCGCGTGGACGGGCGCGACGCTGGCGACGCAAGCAGGCGTTGAGGGCGGCGGGGCGGCGATGCATCGAAATTCGCTCGCGCGTCCTGCGCCGCCTGGGATGCCAGGAACGCGCGCAAATCGGCGGAGTCCTCTCGGACGGCGAGGAACGCGCCCACGCCGCGCGGTCGGAAATGCCCGGCGAGAACAGCTTCTCCATCGTTAAAGCGCGGTGTCGATTCCACGCCGCGCATGAGATCATAGTAGCGCTCGCCTTCTCGATGATCGACGGCAAGCACATCCCCGGATACGACCTGCGCGTCCGTGTTCACCAGCGTCCATAATCGCATACCGTCCGCTTCCCATAAACTTGCCTCGACCGCCGCACTCAGCGTCGAAACGAGCGGAGTCCAGCCTTCGCCGGAAAAGAGCGCGTGATAGCGCCGCTGGACGCCCACAATCGACCGCAGAATGGATTTGTCCCGCTCGCACCACCCTATCCACGAGCCAAACACGTTTTCCCAGACAACCACGCCCGCGCCGTTCATCCATGCCGTGTGAAGCTCCGGCGTATGATCGCTCTGCCAGCGGCGGATGCGATGCTGCATGTGTCGCCGCTCAAACCACTTGTTTCGCAGCACGCCGGGCGCGTCACGAATGCCCTGCGCCCACGACGACGGGTGCGTGTCGATGTACTCTAAGGGAACCAGCCCTTCGCTCTCCAGCGTTACGCCGGGTCGCACCGCGTCCAGCCGCTCGCGTAAGCCATTCGCCGCGTTCGCCATCGTGTCCAGAAAGATCGCGTCGGCGTCGATTGCCTTCACGAGATCAACCAGCGCTTCAATGTCGCTTTTTCCCTCGCGCCGCGTGCCGACATCCCAGGGGTTGTAGTTGATGTATACGTGGACACCGCGCGCGTGGCAGGCATCCACCAGCCCGCGCAGTCCCGCCAGTCCGCCCGGCATGTCGCGATAAAAGTCGTACTGATTCCGGTCGTCGAACCCGATCCGAGGATAAGCGTGCCACAGGATGATCGCGTCGTAGCCGCCAAAGCTTTCCTCTCCTGCGTCGAGAAAGGCTTCCAGCCGGTAATCGCCATCGTAAAATTCGAGGTCGCACATCATGACGAATGCCAGCGTAAACGCGCGCCGTATCCACTCGAATTCCGGCAGCGAATACAGGCTGTCGTCATAGCTCAGCAGGCGGCGCGTCGAAGCGCGCCACTGGTGAAGCTGCTCGCGCCAGCGTTCCCGCGCATCGGGGTCAGAGGGCGCTGGAATCAGCCCGTACATCGGCAGACCTTTCGGGATTCGAGGTACGCGGTTAGTGTAAAATGAAACCGATCTCATGGAAAGATGGCGGTCGTGTGACGAGCGTGCAAGTTCTCTGTACTAGCCTCGTATGGCATGGCGCAAGTGGTTAAAGCGATGCAAACTATGTCGGGGGCGTAAGCGAGGGTCAGGAGCGACGCATGTTTGACGTGATCGTGATCGGCGGCGGACCCGCGGGCGTGACGGCTGCGTTGCGCTGCCGTGAGCTTGGGGCGTCCGTGGCGCTCGTCGAGCGAGGGCGCATGGGCGGCACGTGTACGAACGACGGCTGCGTCCCCACCCGCGTCCTCGCAAGAACCGCGCGCCTCCTGCGCGACGCCCAGCACTTCGACGAGTTCGGTATCGTCGGCAACCGCCCACAGGTTGATTTCGACGCCGTGATGCGACGCACGCGCTCCGTCGTCTATTCGATCCACGAGAAGAAGCAGTTGATCGGGCACCTCAGCGACGCCGGCGTTCAGCTACTTTCGGAAGCGGGGGACGCCTCCTTTGTCGATCCCCAGACGATTTCCGTCGGCAGTACGAGCACGCGCCTTCAGGCAACAACCTTCATTCTGTGTGTGGGCGGGCACGCCCGGCGCCTGACGTTTCCCGGCGCGGAGTATGCGCTCACGCACAGCGACGTCTGGAATATGAAGCAGCTTCCGCGTTCGGTCGCCATCGTCGGCGCCTCCGCCACGGGCTGCCAGTTGGCTTCGATCTTTGCGGAGTTCGGCTCAACAGTTCACCTGCTCGAACTGGGATCGCGGATTCTGCCGGGAGAAGACGAGGCAGTGTCGCACGTCATGGAGCAATCCTTTCGCCGTCGCGGCATCACGATTATCACCAATTTCACGACGGTTGATCGCATTGACAAAACAGATGACGGCTTGCGCCTGACGTATATCGCCGGAACGGACACGCACGAAATCACCACAGATGACGTCATTCTCGCCGTGGGATGGCCTGGAAACCTGGACGCCCTTCATCTCGAAGCAGCCGACGTAAAAACCGAGCGCGGATACATTGTTGTAGACGATTACCTGCGTACGACGGCGCCGCATATCTTTGCCGCGGGCGACGTGACGGGGCGCATGATGCTGGTTCAGAGCGCCAGTTATGACGCCCGCATCGCCGCCGAAAATGCGGTTCTGGGCGCGCGTCATGCTTACCAGCATAAAATTGTGCCGCACGGCGGCTTTACCGATCCTGAATACGGCAGCGTCGGCTTAACTGAAGACAAAGCCAGCGCGAATGAAGCGGTGGATGTTGCCGTCGTCCCCTATGCGGACATTGATCGCGCCGTAATCGACGCGCACCTTGAGGGGTTGTGCAAGCTCGTCGTATCGAACGCCTCGCGCCAGATCGTTGGCGCGCACGTCGTCGGGGAGCAGGCTCTGGAAGTGACGCAAATGGTCGCGGCAGGCATGGCAGCGAACATGACCATCGAGCAGCTTGCGGAGCTTGAGCTTGCGTATCCAACCTATGCGGCGATTGTCGGGTTAGCCGCCCGGCAAATCGTCCGCCAGCGGGATTCAGCCCACGCATCGCCACAGTGGCACGCGCTCGGCAAGCGCGTAACGGTCGAATGGGAACGCCGCCAGCCGGATTGAAAGCCGACGTTGTCGCCCCATACCGATTTCGCAGCCCAGGGACAGGCATCCGCTATGCGCCGAAACGTCCTCGTCATTGCCTACTACTTTCCACCCTTAGGGGGCGGCGGCGTGCAGCGCACGACCAAGTTTGTGCGTTATCTGTCGGAATTTGGCTGGCATCCCGTCGTGCTCTCGGTCAAAAACCCCGCCTACGGAGCGTATGATACGGCGCTCCTGTCGGACATTCCCGCGGATGTTCCGATTTATCGCGCCTACGCCCTTCAGCCGACCGCGCTCTACTTTCGGCAGAAACGCGCTGCCGTCTTAACCTCAGATCAAGCGCCCCATTCGTCGGGCGTCGCGGCGACGCTGAAGCGCGCTGTTCGCGTCGTCGGGCGCGGCGTCTTTGCGTTTACCCTCTTTCCCGACGACAAAATTGGCTGGGTTCCGTTCGCAATCAGGGAAGCCAGCGCCATCCTTGAGAAGCACCCAATCGACCTCATTTACAGCACGAGCGCCCCGTACAGCGCGCACATCATCGCGGATCGCGTCGCGCGCGCGGCGCGCCTGCCGTGGGTCGCCGATTTTAGAGACCCCTTCGTCGGATACGAAACCATACCCGCGCCCAGCCCTCTTCATCGCCGGGCGCGACAGCGCCTCGAACGTCACTGGGTAACGGCGGCGAAGCGAGTCATTTCCGTCACCCCCATCATGACGCGCGACTTCGCGCGTCGGTATCCTGATATTGCCGCGGAAAAGTGGCGCACCATCCTGAATGGTTACGACCATAAGGATTTTGAGGACGTTCCACCGTACGAAGCAGCAGACACATTCGACATTCGCTATGTCGGGACGCTGCATCGCTCGGTCTCGCCCGACCCAACCCCCCTGCTCCACGCGCTGCATGACGTTCTGAGTCAGGATCCAGGCGCGCGACAGGTACTTCGCCTGAGCTTCACCGGACAAATAGATGCCACCATGCTTCAGCTTCTTCAGCAGGCTGTTGCGCGCTGGAACCTGGGCGACATCGTCAGCGTGCACCCACCGGTTACTCACGACGACGCGATACGCTTGATGACCACGGCAACCGTGCTCCTCGCGATGCTGGACACGAAATCGGGGACAGAGCTGGCAATTCCAGCAAAATGCTTCGAGTATCTCCCCGCCAAACGTCCCATACTGGCGCTCTCCGCTTCTCGCGGGATTACGTACGACTTGCTGCACACGATGGATGGAATGCATTTTATCGACCCGGACGACTGGCAGCAGATCAACGCGCAGATCAACACCTGGCTGGCTCAATGGCGGCTGGGAACCCTGCCAGCGCCGCAGAACGTTGGACACCAGCAGTTTTCTCGACGGCAGGCGGCGGCACAACTGGCAGACATTTTTCAGGAAGTCGTCTCTGAGGTAGCGATAAGCAAGGACACTGCATGACCGAGCCGAACAGCGCGACCGGTCGCATTATCGCCGGAGTATCAGCAGCGGGAGCAGAACATGGGTTACCAAACCCTCTACGTACCTTACAGCCCATTTACAATTGATGCGTTCGCGCGCCTGGACATCCTCACGGCGCAGGCAATCCTTCAGCAGGCGTTGCTGCCCTTGTCCGACCACAAGATCCTCGCCCTGCGAGCAGTCAGATGTGCGGCGCTGTTTCCCAACTTTGAGCGCGTGTACGCGGCACTCACGCGACCGCGCTTCGGCATCGCGCGTCGTTTGATCGGTGTTAGCTGGGAATTGCTGGGGCTGGTCGAGCGAATCCCTTTCCTCTGCGATTAGTGGTTCTTGATGCTGCGAAAACCCATTTCGTCGGGTTCCAGCGTACGTTCGTAAATGTTCTCCAGCGCCTCAATCTGCCTGTTCAGATCATAGTGGCGCTCAATATGCTCTCTGCCCTTCTGTGCCATGCTCTCCCATTCGTCTGGATTTCGAGCCAGCGTTCGCAGGTGCTCCGCGAGCGCGTCCGGGCGATGTTCCGGCGCGAGAAGTCCGCTTATGCCATCCTGAATCACTTCGGGAATATCGCAGTGACGGGTTGACACAACCATCATGCCGCTAGCCGACGCCTCGATGATGCTGACCGGCGCGCCGCCTTCGCTGTCGCCGTTTTCCGCTTCAACACTGGGGTGGATAAAGATATGCGCGTCCCGCAGGGTTTGCACATACGTCTCATACAGCACCTTGTCGAGCAGACGCACGGCATCGCCAAGACCCTCGCGATCTATGATGGCTTGAACGTCGCGCATAATCGGTTTTGCGGACGCGCTGTGAATGTCGCCAATAAGCGTAAATCTTGCCTCCGGGTAATCGTTATGCAGGGCGGCAAACGCACGAACGCTGTCGGGAATGCCTTTCTTCTCGCGCACGTGCGCGACCTGCAATACATTGAGCGGCTCGCCGGGATGCCAGCGCCGGGGGGCAAATTCAATCTTCGCGAGGTCGAC
>CALMDI010000121.1 GCA_937864975.1 uncultured Chloroflexota bacterium
CGAACCGGAACATCTGACCGCCTTGCAGCATCGCTCGGGACGCCGCGTCGTTCTACGAACCGATGCCACACTTGCGCTGGAGGCGCCCCATGCCCAGCTTGTCGCCGATGGCTGACGCTACCCGCCCTTGCCCGATCTGCCGCAAGCCGCGCAGCGAGGCACATTCGCCCTTCTGCTCGTCACGCTGCCGCGATCGCGACCTCGCGCGCTGGTTTACCGATAGCTACGCCGTGCCCGGCCGTCCGACCTTGCCGGAAGAGGTCGAGCGCGTGAAAGCCGTTTTCGCCCGCATTTACGCTGGCGACTATCTCAACGTCAACACCAACTACTGGCGGATGCGCGACGGCAGCCTGCGCCTGATCGAATGGTCGAATACAGCGCTGCTGGACGAAAACGGCGACATCAGCCACCTGGTGTCGAATGGGGTGGACGTCACGGCGCGCAAGCAGCTTGAAGAACGCAGTCTGGAACTGGCAGTCGAACGGGAAAAGGTTAAGATTCTCGGCAGCTTCGTGCGCGACGTGTCGCACGATTTCCGCACGCCGCTGTCGATTTTGAACACCAATCTCTATCTGCTCCGCAAAACCGCCGCCAGCGACTCCGTGACCCCCCGGCTGAGCGAGATGGAACAGCAGGTTTCGCACCTGACCGAATTAATTGACCAGTTGCTGACCATGACCCGGCTGGACAGCGATATCGAGAAGAAGCGCGCACGTGTTGACGTGAACAGCCTTGTCAAACATGCGGTCGAAACCGCTCAAAAACAGGCGGACACCTGCGGCTTGGCGCTGACCGTGGAGCTTGGCGATCCGCTTCCCCCGGTTCGTGGCGATGATGCACAGTTGACGCAAGCGCTGAACAACCTTGTCGCCAATGCGATGCAGTACACGCCGGGTTCGGGCAAGGTACATATTCGTACGTTCGTCGAGGGCGACTTCCTGGCAATCGAGGTGTGCGACACCGGAATCGGCATTGGCGACGGCGACCTGCCCCACATTTTCGAGCGCTTCTACCGCGCGGACAAGGCGCGCTCGAAACCCGCGAGCGGCGCGGGCTTGGGCTTATCCATCGCCAAGAAAATTGTCGACCTGCATTGGGGGCAAATCCGCGTGCGGAGCGCGCCGGGCAGCGGCAGCGTGTTCACCATCCTGCTCCCGGTCGAAGCACAGCCGTCGCTCAACAGTCCACGACCCACGTTTCAAGCTGTCCACAGAAGCTAAAACAGAGAGCACGAAGGGTTACTTCCTCGGTGCTCTCCTGGGTTTACCGCCTCTTGCGAAACGCCTACCGTTAACCGCGCTTCCCTTAGCGCTTCCGCTTGCCGTCGGATCGACTCCCCGCGGAGCCTTCCTGTTCGTCGAGCGAATGATCGTCCGCGACCATCGAGCCGAGCATCCAGGCGATCTTCTCGTGCTGCTCTGCCAGCGAGGTCACGAAATCCGCCGTGGTCTGGTCTTCCAGCTCGTCCGCGAGACGGTCGATATCCTCGCGCAGGTTGCGAATTGCCGCCTCGTGGTCGTGCAGCAGGTCGTGAAGCATGTCCCGCGCGTTCGGGTAGACGCCGGGCTGCTCCTCAAGCCGCGCTAGCTCGACGTATTCGCGCATGGTGGCAATCGCGTTCCCGCCGACCTGACGCACGCGCTCGGCAGTCTCGTCAATCGCCGCGGCAAGCAGTTCGTACTGCTCCTCCAGCATGGCGTGAATTGCCCAGAACTGCGGTCCGATCACGTTCCAGTGATACTTGCGCGTCTTGAGAGAGAGGACGTGCTGATCGGCGACAATCCGATTGAGAATGTCAATCGAGCCTCGCCGCTGCTGATCCGTCAGCCCAATGTCGATTTTATGATTCCGTTCGTGCGATGTCCTCGGTCGGGTTGCCATGATGCTCCTCCCACTTAAGCCACAACGTCATGCTATAATATCCAGTTTAATCTTTCTGAACCGATTTTGGCAGCATCGCTCATAAACGTCTTATGTTTCGCTGCGACTCCGAAACGCTTTCAGCAAATTTTAAGTACAAGAAGACGCTCGCGCCCTTATACTGGGGGTAAGGTCGCTCCAAAGGGTGACCGTCTGTGATCGTGCAGCAGCGTCTCCCGAAATGTCAAGACGCCGAGAGCAAGCGGAAGGCTGGCGATGCGTCCTACATTGAACCTCCTCGCAAAACGGATTGCCCTGTTTCTGGGCTTCATCGCCGTACTGCTGGCGGTGCAAAGTATTGCCGGGAAGCATATCGAGGCGGGCGCGGGGGACGACGCGCCGGAGCTTTTGACGACGCTCGTGCGTATCTTCAACATCAATCGCGAGCAGAGCCTTCCGACGTGGTACTCCGCCTCACTGCTGCTGCTGTGCGCGCTGGCGGTCGGCGTCATCGCCTATTTCAAGCGCCTGAACCGCGAGCCGTATCGCCATCACTGGATTGCCCTGGCGCTGATATTTGTCTACCTGTCGGCGGACGAAGCCGCCGGGCTGCATGAATACTGGACGGAGCCTCTTGGCGAAGCGCTGGACACGACCGGCGGGCTGTACTTCGCCTGGGTGATCGTCGGCGCGGTCGCGGTCATCGTTTTCGGGCTGGCGTTTTTCCGCTTCTGGCTGCATCTGGAGCCGCGCACGCGCCGCTTATATGTACTCGCGTGCGCGGTGTACGTCGGCGGCAGCATCGGCGTCGAGATGATCAGTGCGAACGAGTGGTATCTCAACGACGGCTCGACGCTGACCTACTCGCTCATCGGCACCATCGAAGAACTGATGGAGATGCTAGGCGTGGTGATCTTCTTCTACGCGCAGCTTGCCTACCTCGCGCGCTACGTCGGGGAATTCAGCGTGGCTATTCGCGACCGTCAGCACGCCGTCGTACCATCCCCCGCGCCGGACAGCGTTTCAGCCACACCTGCCTACGACTGAGTGCAAGCTTAGCCGCGGAGGGTTCAAAACCCTCCGCTAGTCAAAGGCTAAACCCCCGAAGGGGTTGCAAGGCAGTCCCTTCAGGGACTTGACTTGAAAGCGTTTGGTAGCCTGAGGTTTTGAGCCTCAGGCGGCGCAGCGAGAGAAGAACACCCAAAACGGAACTCGCATGACGGCTTCGTAGGGGCGCACCTTTGCCAGGGGGTTACCGCCATGAGGCGGTGACTGAAGGCAGAGCCAAAGGCGCTGCCCCCGCGCATGTGCGCCCGGTTTTGGGCGGACCCGTGTGTCCGCCCCTACTAACTCGACAACGCGCTTTTGTCTTTCGTCACCAAGAAATGCCCGATCGCGAGCGCGTCCATCTTCGTACGCAGGAAACAGTCAATCGCCTCCTGCGGCGTGCAGACAATCGGCTCGTTTTCATTGAACGACGTGTTCAGCACCACCGGGGTTCCGGTCAGTTCCCCGAAGGCGTTGATGAGCGCCCAGTACAGCGGCGCGTGCTGGCGGTCGACTGTTTGCAGCCTGCCCGTGCCGTCGACGTGCGTGACCGCGGGAATTTCCGCCTGCTTTTCGGGCAGCACGTTATAGACCTTAATCATGAACGGGTCGGGGTACGACTGGTCGAAATACTCGCCCGTGCGTTCGAGCAAAATCGACGGCGCGAACGGGCGAAACTTCTCGCGGTGCTTGATGCGCGCGTTCAGAATGTCCTTCATGTCGTCGCGGCGCGGGTCGGCAATAATGCTGCGGTTGCCGAGCGCGCGCGGACCCCATTCCATGCGCCCCTGAAACCAGCCAAGCACGTCCCCCTGCGCCACAATCGCCGCCGCGCGCCGCACCAGCGAGTCGTCGTCCAGCCGGTCGTAGCGAAGCCCCTGCGCGTCGAGCGCCGCCTGAATCGCGGCGTCGTCGTAGGAAGGACCCGTGTAGGCGTTGTTCATGACGAACGTGCGCGGCTTGCCAAGCTGCTGGTGGTAA